>NZ_JBSGAI010000049.1:41715-67060 GCF_053600695.1 Amycolatopsis sp. NPDC005003
CGGTGGGCTTGCGCCGCTGGTCGCCTTGCGCTCCCGGCCGCCGGTTCGCAACGACGAAGCACCCGAGCGGGAACAGCCGAGCAACCGCAGCCATCGCGCTTCGGAGGTGAACAGGATGGTTCGCCAACCGAACCTACGCATTACTCGTCTGGTCGGCGCCGGCGGCCAACCTCTCCTGCACTCGGGCGTGGCGGAACTGGTACACGCCCCCGGCCTGCCGCAGCACCCCTCGCCGGTGGGCGTCGTCGAGGAAGTGCATCAGGCGCCACGGGAGGCGGCCCGTCGCCGCCAGCCACAGGTGGTGGACGAAGTAGTTGCCCCACGCCCGGGTCACCAGCACCGCCAGCCCGATCCCCGCCCCGAAGCACACGCCCACCACGATCGGGGCCACCGGGTTCGTCGCCGCCGGGAACACCTGGCCGCCCGCCAGCGCACCCGCCACGCCGTAGCACACCGCCGCCACGCCACGGCCCATGAAGAACCCGAACGACGCGCCCGCCACGCCCCCGGCGATGGCCAGCGCCAGGTCGTAGCGGCCGCCCAGCACCGGGAGGAACCGCGTCTGGGCCGTGAACGCGAAGGCCATCCCGTCGAACAGGCCCAGTGACACCATGAACGACACCGACAACGCGATCGCCCCGGTCCGTTCGTTGCGCAGGATCGTCCGCGGGCTCGACACGCGGCTGGCGTCGACCGGTTTCGCCAGCCACACGTGCACCGCGAACACCACGCCGAACACCAGCGCCAGGAAGACGACCAGGCCCGCCGCCAGCGACCAGCCCAGGCCGAGCAGCGCACCCACCGCGGCACCGATGGCGAAGCGGACGGCGAACTTCCGGGCCGCGCCGGCGAAGCGCAGCTCCGTGCGCAGCGGCTCCGGTGGACGGCCGAACCGGTGGGTCAGGTAGGCGGCGCCGCCGAACGACAAGCCGTAGATCGCCGCCAGCGCCGGGCCGTCGTCGACCCAGCCGGTGACGATGAAGAACAGCGCGATCAGCGCGCCCGTCAGTCCCGACCGGGTGCCGGCGGGCACCGCGCGGTACAGCTGCCACCAGGCCAGGTCGCGGCTGCGCGCCCGTTCGAGGTGCCGGGCCAGGAAACCGAGCCAGCGGGTCGCCTGCTCCGCCGTGTAGTGCCCGGACGGGCTCGTCTTCGGGTTCCGCCCCGGCGGCTGCGGCACCTGCGCGTAGGCGTTGGGGACGAACGAGTCCAGCAGCCGCCCTTCGAGGGTTCCGGCGTCTTCGGCGGCGAGCAGCTCCGCGGGATCGGCCGGGGGACGGTCGTAGCCGATCCGCGCCAGGTCGACCATCAGCGGCGTCCGCAGCACCCGGGCCAGCGCCGAGTCCGGATCGCGCCGCAGCCGGTCGGCGACCGGCAGCCAGCGCTCTTCGCCGTGGCGCGCGGACAGGTAGGTGACCGCCTCCCGGCGGTCGACCGGTTCGAGCCGCACCACGGTGGCGGCCGCCAGCACCGTGCCGGATTCCCGCGTCACCTGCTCGTACTCGGCCGAGCGGCAGGTCAGCACCAGCGAGCGCCCGGCACCCATGGTCTGGTCCAGCGCGTCGAGCGCGGCGACGCGCAGGTCGGCAGGCATCTCGTCGAGGCCGTCGAGGACCGGGACGACGTGGCCGCCGAGGACGAGCCGGGTCGGGGCGCCGGCCCCGTACTCGCGGGCGTTGAGCAGGGCCGGGTGGTCGTCGGCGAGCCGGGCCGCCAGCCACCGGTCGAGGTGCTCCCGCCGCGGGTCCCACGACGCCAGCGACAGCAGGACCGGGACCGGCGCGTCCGGGGTGCGGGTGCGTAGCAGTTCGAGCGTCAGCATCAGGGCGAGCACGGACTTGCCGGACCCGGGCTCGCCGAGCACGACCAGCTGCCGCACCGGCAACGCGGTGAACGTCTCCGCGATGTCGTCGAGATCGCCCCGCCGCGCGGGCTTTCCGGCGCGCGCGGCCACCGACCAGCGGAGGAGGATCGGCTGGGGCCGGTGCAGCGACCGCAGCTCGGCCTCGGCGCGCCACTGCCACGTGACGGCTTCGGCCAGCTCGGTGACCGCCCGGTCGAACCGGTGGTGCGGCGGGACTTCCGGCTCGGCGTCCTCGGCGCCGGGCGCGGCCTCGGCGAGGACCTGCTCGTGGAGCCGCCGCAGGTCGGGGTTCGGATCGACGCCGAGTTCGTCGGCCAGCCGGCGGCGCAGGCCGTGGAACACCGTCGAGGCTTCGGCGTACCGGCCTTCCTTGGCGAGGGCCCGCATCAGGAGCAGGTGGGACAGCTCGCGCGTCGGGTGCTCGCCGCAGAACTCGGTCAGCTCGCGCACGACTTCCGCCGTTTCGCCGAGCCGCAGCCGCCATTCGGCACAGAGTTCGACGGCGTCCGCGCGTTGTCCGTCGAGCAGCGCGGCCCGGCCGGCGAGCGTGGTGGTCCGCAACCCGTCGAGCGCCGGGCCGCGCCACAGGGCGAGCGCGGCGCGGATTTCGTCGACGGCGTCGGCGAGTTTGGCCTGCCCGGCGAGCGCCCGCGCGGCGGTGACGTGCCGGCGGAAGCGAAGCGAGTCGAGTTCGTCGGCATCGGTCTGCAGGCGGTACCCGGGCCCGTCGGTGACGATCACCCCGCCGGCCTCGCCGAGCCGGCCCCGCAGCGCGGAAACGCAGTTGCGCACCTGCTTCACCGCGGTCGCCGGCGGCTCGTCCTCCCAGAGCGCGTCGATCATGCGCTCCACCGGGACGACGGTATTGGGGTTGAGCAACAGGACGGCGAGCGCGCGCTGCTGCCGCGGGCTCGCCAAGGCCACCCGGCTCCCGTACGCCTGCACTTCGAGCGTCCCGAGAATCCGGAACCTCATCGCAACCCCCTGGTCGTCAAGGCCGCCCGGCTTCGGAACGCGCAGGTGAAGCGGCGGAGGCCGGCGCGAGGACGAAACGAGGACGGCGTCCGGAACCCTAGGGCCACGGTGGAAGAGGGGGAATGCCGGGGCCGCCCGGTGGCGGGCGCGTCGTTGGGGGTCGCGCCCTCCGCCGGGACCGTCCCGCGGATCCCGCACTCACCGGTGGCGGGTGCGTCGTCGGGGGACGCGCCCGCCACCGGGTCCGCCCGGCCGTGATGCCGGTGCGTGCGCGGGAACCCGGCGCGGCGACCTGACTGCCGAGGGCTTGCGCTGATCACCGCCGCGACCGTCGTGTGCGTCGCCGGGCTTCTTAGCCGTTTCTTAACGCCGCCCCTGGCCGCCGCTCCGCCCGCATCGGACAATCGGCAGGGTGCTGATCGTGATCGCCGACGACGAGGACGCCGTGTGCGACTCCCTGTCGCGCACCCTGCGGTTCGAGGGCTACGCCGTCGAGATCGCCAAGGACGGCCGGGCCGCCCTCGACGTCATCCGGGAGCGGGAGCCCGACGGGGTCATCCTCGACGTCACCATGCCGGTGCTCGACGGCCTGGAAACCTGCCGCCGGCTGCGGGCGGCCGGGAACCTCGTGCCCGTGCTGATGCTCACCGCCCGCGGTGACGTCACCGCGCGGGTGGCCGGCCTCGACGCCGGCGCCGACGACTACCTCGCCAAGCCCTTCTCCCTCCAGGAGCTGCTCGCGCGGGTGCGGGCCCTGCTGCGGCGCGCGCGGTACGAAGCCGTCCCCGAATCCCCCGCCGATCTCCGCTTCGCCGACCTCGCGCTCAACCCGGCCACGCGGGAGGTCGTGCGCGCCGGACGCCCGGTGCGGCTGACCCGCACCGAGTTCGCCATCCTCGAGCTCTTCCTGCGCCACCCGCGGCAGGTGCTGACCCGGTCCGTCCTGTTCGAACACGTCTGGGGGTTCGACTTCGGCAGCAGTTCCAACAGCCTCGACGTCTACCTCGGCTATCTGCGCAGGAAACTGGAGGCCGGCGGCGGCGGGCGGCTGCTGCACACCGTCCGCGGCGTCGGCTACGTCCTGCGCGAGGACCCGCTGTGAGGCTGCTGCGCGGCCTGGGCCGGCGCCGGCTCACCCTGCGCGCGCGGGTCGCGATCCTCTCCACGCTCGGCGTCGCGCTCGCCGTCGTCGTCGTGTCGCTGGCGGGCTGGTGGCTGATGCACGCCCGGATGTACGAAAACCTGGATCTGCGGATGCGCACCGACACGGCCCGAGCCGCGCAGGCGGCGACGCCCGAGGCAGCGCTGAGCACCCTGCACAGCGCCGACGAGCTGCCGGGCAACTGGGCGGTGGACGACGACCTGCCGGACAGCTGGGCGGACGACGACGCGCCACCCGAGATCCGGCGGCTGATCGTCGTCGCCGGCACGCCGCCGCCCTTCGTCGTCCGGTTCCTCGACGGCCACGGGCGCCCGGTGGCCGCCACGGCGGGAGCCGGGTGGCTGGGGCCGGAACCCGCCCCCGCCGCCGTCCGCATCGCGGAGCGCGGGACCGGCCAGGAGGTCGCCGACGCCGGGCCGGGGGACCACACGGTCTACCGCGTGCACACCGCGCCCCGGCCCGGCGGCGCGATCCAGGTCGCCAGCCGCGTCATCGGCATCGAAGGGACGCTCGACGATCTCCGGACCCTGCTCACCTGGATCGGGCTGGCCGGTGCCGCCCTCGCGGGCCTGGTCGGCTGGGGTGTCGCGCGGACGGGCCTGCGCCCGGTCCACCGGCTCACCGGGGCCGTCGAGGAGGTGGCCGAGACGCAGGACCTGGACGGCTCGATCCCGGTGGCCGGGCACGACGAGATCGCCCGGCTCGCCACCGCGGTCAACCACCTGCTGACCGCGCTCGCCGCGTCGAAGGCCGCCCAGCAGCAGCTCGTCCAGGACGCCGGGCACGAGCTGCGGACGCCGCTGACCAGCCTGCGCACCAACGTCGAACTGCTCACCTACGCCGAGCAGCAGGCCGGCTCCGGCCGCTCCCTCGCCCCGGACGACCGGGCCCGGCTGCTGCGGGATCTCGGCATCCAGGCCGAGGAGCTGACCACCCTCACCACCGAACTGGTCGAACTGGCCGCGGAGAACACCGACCCGGAGCCGTCGGGCCCGCTCGATCTGGCCGACGTGGTCCACGGTGCGGTCATCCGCGCCCGCGCGCGGTGGCCGCAGGTGGTCTTCGAGGTCTCGGCCACGCCCGCGAGCCTGACCGGCCAGCCGGGCGGGCTGTCCCGCGTGGTGCTGAACCTGCTCGACAACGCCGCGAAGTGGAGCCCGCCCGGCGGCACGGTGCGGGTGAGTTTGTCCACATCGGACGGACACGCCGAGCTGACCGTCGCCGACGAAGGGCCGGGGATCGACGAACAGGACCGGCCGAAGGTCTTCGAGCGCTTCTACCGCGCCACCGCGGCGCGCTCGATGCCCGGCTCCGGCCTCGGGCTGGCCATCGTGGCCCAGATCGTCGGGACGCACGCGGGAACGGTGGTGGCCGGGGCGGCCCCGGGCGGAGGTGCGGAGCTGCGGGTGCGGCTGCCGTCGGAGCGCGGTTCTTAGCCACCTCGTGTGGCAAGACAAAAGCACCCACGCGCAGCAGCCGCCGGAGCGCGCCCCTTGACCGCCACCTGCGGCAGCAGCACCCACCGAGCGCGGCGGCGGTCCGAGCACGCCTCTTGACCGCCACATCCAGCGACAGCATCCACCGGCGCGCGGTTCTTAGCCACCTCGCGCGCCACCAGCAATCACCCACGCCCGCAGCAGCCGCCAAGGCGCACCTCGCGACCACCACCTCCGGCAGCACCCAGCGCGGCGCGCGCAGCCGCCGCCGGAGCGCGTTTCTTAATCACCTCGGCGGTGGTTCTTAAGGTTCCTTCATCCAGGAGCACGAAGTTCGAGTCGTGTCCTCCGTCGAAACGATCCGTCCCGCTCCCGCCGCACCGCGGCAAGGCCGCGCCGGCGGTCCGTGGGCCGCCGCCGCGATCGCGTGCTTCGGCCTGTCCGTGGCCACCGCACTCCTGCTGCACCTCACCCGGGCCGCCGAGGTCGATCCGGTGCGGCAGGTGATCAGCGACTACGCCCTGTCCGACGGCGCCGGGTTCGCCGTCTGCGTGCTGTCCCTGGCGGCGGGCACCGGGTTCCTGCTGGCCGGGCTGAGCCGGGCCGGGGTGCCGGTGCCGCGGGCCGTCGTCGCGCTGGCCGCCTGCTGGGGTGCCGGCCTGACCGTGTGCACGGTCTTCCCCACCATCCCGACCGGCGCGCCGATGACGTTCTCCGCCGAGGTGCACCGCTACGCGGGCCTGGTGCTGTTCGTCAGCCTGCCGGCCGCGGCCGGGCTCCTCGCCCGCGGCGCCGCGGGCCACCCGGCGCACCGGCGCCTCGCCGGCCGGCTGCGGCGGCACACCGATTGGGCGTGGGCCGCCCTCACGGTCTTCCTGCTGAGCCAGCTGCCGGTGCTCCTCGCACCCTCGCACGGCGTCGACGGCCCGCTGTTCCAAGGGCTCACCGAACGGCTCGTGTTCGTCGTCTACCTCGTCCTGCTCGGCGAGCCGGCCCTCGCCGTCCTGCGTTCCGGGAGGAAATCATGCTGATCCTGGCCATCGGCCTCGCCGCCGCCGGCGCGTGCTGCTTCGCCGGCACCGTCCACTTGCAGCACCGGGCCGTCCGCGGTGCGGACCCGGGTCCGGCGCTGCGGCTGTCCGGGATCCGGGCCGTCCTGCGCGCCCCCGGCTGGTACGCCGGGATCGGGCTCGCCGGGCTGGGCGCCGCGCTGCACGTCCTCGCGCTCACCATGGCCCCGCTGGCCGTGGTGCAGCCGATCGGGGTGCTGACCCTGGTGCTCACGGTGCTGCTCGCGCGGACCCCGCTCACCCGGACCGTCGTCGCCGCGCTGGCGATGAGCGTCGCCGGGCTGGCCGGTTTCGTCGCGCTGGCCGCCGGCGCGACGAACGCCGACCTGCCGGCCCCCGACCTCGGGACCGCGCAGTGGGCGCTGCTCGCCGCGGCCGGGCCGGCCGTGGCGGCCCGGTGCGCCCGCGGCCGGGCCCGGGCCCTGCTGTCCGCACTCGGCACGGCGGTCCTGTTCGGATTCACCTCGGCGCTGATCCGGGCCGCGGCCGTCGCGCCGCTCGCCGGCGGCCCGGCCGTCGCGGTGGTCGCCGAGGCCGTGGCCGCGACCCTCGCCGGCGCGTGGCTGCTGCACCAGGCCTACGCGAGCGGGGCGGCCCCGGTCGTGGCCGGCGCGACCACCGTCGTCGACCCGCTCAGCGCGGTCCTCATCGGCGTCTTCGCCTACGGCGAGCTGACGCCGGGACAGCTCGCCGGGCTGGCCGTGCCGGGGTCGATCGCGGTGGCCGGGCTCGTGCTGCTCACCCGAGCACTGCCGGCGCCCGCCGCGCCCGCACGCCGGACGCGGCGCGACGGCCCGCTGCGCGTCGCGATCACCGCGGACACCTACCCGCCCGACGTGAACGGCGCGGCCAACTTCGCCCACCGGCTGGCCTCCGGGCTGGCCGCGCGCGGGCACGACGTCCACGTCCTCTGCCCGTCGCCCAGGGGCGAGACGTTCACCGAGACGCTGGCCGGCGTGACGGTCCACCGGCTCGGTTCGGTGCGCACGCCGTTCCACCCGACGTTCCGGATCTGCCCGCCGTGGCGCACGGCCAAGGCCGTGCCGGCGCTGCTCGCCGGGATCGAGCCCGACGTCGTGCACACCCAGGCGCACTTCCTCGTCGGCCGCCGCGCGGTCCGCGCCGCCACCGCGGCCGGCGTCCCCGTGGTCGCCACCAACCACTTCATGCCGGAGAACCTGCTGGGCTACGGCCCGCTGCCGCGCTGGACCCACCGGCCGCTGGCCCGGCTGGCGTGGCGCGACCTCGTCCGGGTCTTCGACCGGGCGACCGTGTGCACCACCCCGACGCCCCGGGCGGCCGGGCTGCTCGAACGCAACGGCCTGCACCGGCCGGTGCTGGCGATCTCCTGCGGGGTCGATCGAGCGCACTACGCCGGGCCACCGGCCGGCGCCACCGGCGCGCCGCGCGTGTTGTTCGTCGGCCGGCTGGACGCGGAGAAGAACGTCCGCGAACTGCTGGCGGCCGCCGCCCTGCTGCCGCCGGACGTGCACGTCGAGCTCGTCGGGGACGGCAGCGAGCGCGCCCGGCTGGAGGCGCTGGCCGCCCGGCTGGGCATCGCCGACCGGGTGACCTTCCACGGGTTCGTCCCGGACGCGGACCTGGTCCGGGCCTACCGGCGGTGCGCGGTGTTCTGCATGCCGGGCACCGCCGAGCTGCAGAGCCTGGTGACGATGGAGGCGATGGCCGCGGGCAAGCCGGTCGTGGCCGCGGACGCGATGGCGCTGCCCCACCTGGTGCGGCCCGGGCACAACGGCTGGCTCTACCCGCCCGGCGACGTCGCGGAACTGGCCGGGCGGCTGACCGCCGTCCTGGCCGACGAGCCGGCCCGGGCGGCGATGGGCCGGGCCAGCCTCGAGCTGATCGCCGCGCACGACCTCGATTCCACTTTGGACACCTTCGAAGGGGTGTACCTCGACGTGGCGGTGCGCCCGGCGGCCGTGGCGCCGGCGCGGTGAGCACCGGCGCCACGGACACTTCGTGGGCCCATGCGGGCAGCGGGTCCCGGTGGTGCACCTCCCGATCCGGACCGCCGGCGGCGGCCACGTCCGCTGACCGCGGTCCCGTGGTGGGTGCGGCGAAACCCCCGCGCCGCACCCACCACACTCACCCCGCGGGGAACGCGGTCGGGGCCGGCTCGTAGCCGAGCCGGTCGATCGCCGCGGAGATGTCCAGCGTGCGTTCCACCGCGAACTGGCTGATCACGTACCGGTTCAGCCGCCCGCCCGGGAACACCCGGGCCAGCGGGGACAGCACGCGGGCCGGCAGGTAGGCCGGCCGCACCCGCACGCCCGCGGAGGCCAGCAGGCCGCGCAGGGCCCAGTCGATCGTCACCGGGGCCCGGTCGGCGATGTTGAACACGGCCGGCCACCCCGGTTCGGCCGTGGCGGCGAGCAGGCAGGCGCGGGCCAGACCGTCCACATCGGTCATGCTGACCAGCGCCCTGCCGGTGCCGGGCACCAGCAACCGGCCGCACCGGACGTTTTCCAGCAGCCTCGGCAGCAGGGTCGTGTCCCCGGCGCCGTAGACCGCGTGGGGCCGCAGGACGACCGGATCGCGGGCGATGGCCAGCACGAGCTGTTCGGCCGCGGCCTTGGCGGCCGCGTAGGCGTCGAGGTAGCGGTCCACGGGAGCCTCGTGCTCCTTCGCGCGCACGGTCGGCCGGAACGGGTCGTACACGCTGCCGCTGCTGACGTGGACGAGACGGCAGTCCGGGAACGACGCCAGCACGTGGTGGGTGCCGAGCAGGGTGGTCCGCCACACGTCGCGGGCCACGCCGGTGCCGGTCGCGGACGCCGCGCAGTGCACCACCGCGTCGACGTCGGGCGGGTCGGCGAGCTTGGCCGCCCCGATGTCCCACGACCGGTACGCCGCCCCGCCGAGGTGCCGGGGGTCCGCCGTGGGACGCCTGCCGAACGCCGTCACCCGCCAGCCGGCCGCCGCGGCCGCCCGGCAGACCGCGCCGCCGACGAAACCGGTCGCGCCGGTCACCGCGAGCCTCACGGCCGGCTCGCGGTGATCAGCTCGCGCAGGCGGCCTCGGTCCAGCTTGCGGGACCGGCCCGAGCGCGGCAGCTGCCTGCGGAGCCGCCGGACCAGGCGGGCCGGGTCCGCGTCGTCGCTGTCGGCCACCACGGCGAGCACCACGCTCTCGTCCGCGGTCACCTCGTCGGCAGGGCTCACGGGTTACCTCCCACGGCGGATTCGGGGCTACGGCAGGAGGCTGGCAACGGCCGCTGACCGACAGCTGACGGTTTGCCCCGGATCCGGGCCCGCTGTGCGCCGCGCACAACGAGTTCGCGGCACCGGCCCAGCCCGCGGGGCTATGGTCGGCGGATGCCGGGGCAGCCGCACGCATCCAGGAGGGTCATCCGCGAGGTGGCCGCCGTCGTCCTCACCGAACTGCCGTCGTTCGCCGACCGGCTGACCGAGCGGGGCGCTGTCGAGGAGAAGGCGTTCTACGCGCGCGGGGACCGGGTGGCGCCCGCGGACATGCGGCAGTCGTTCATGGACAACGCCCGCAGTGCGCTGGTCCTGATGACCGAGGGGTTCGGCACGCGGGCCGACTGGCTCGCGGCACCGCTGGCCACCGGCCGCCGCCGCGCCGAACAGGGCGTCCCCCTGGAAGCGGTGCTGCACCTGTTCCGGCTGGGCACCGAGCTGCTGTGGGAGATGCTGCTGGCCGTGGCCCGTCGCCGGTCACCGGCCGAACTGACCGAGTTCGTCGACAGCGTCATGGTGTTGTGGCAGGCGACCGACCGCGTCTCGACGGCGATGGTCGAGGGGTACCGGTCGCGGGAGATCCAGCTGCAGGCGCGGGCGAGCCGGCGCCGGGAGCAGCTGGTCCGGGTGCTCGTCGAGGGCCGGGGCGCCGACCCGGCCGTGGCCGCCGACGCCGAGGCCGGCCTGGGCCTGCCCGGGCACGGCCGGTACGTCGTGGTCCTCGTCGTCTGCGATCTGACGGCCGAGGACCTGGAGCCGGTGCCCGAGCTGGCGGCGCTCGGGGTGCGCGTGGTCGTGGCGCCGTACCGCGACCGGGTGGTGTGGCTGGTCGAGCTGGGCGGGCTCACCGCCGACCGGCTCGCCGGCCTGCTGGCCCCCCACCTGCACCACCGCGCGGGCCTGTCCGGCGAGGTCGACGGCCTGGCCGAGATCGGCATCGCCTACCAGCTGGCGGAAACCGCGCTGCAGACCCAGCCGCCCGAGGTGCCGGGCCTGGCCGTGCTCGACGACCGGCTGCCCGAAGCGCTGGTCGCCGCCACCCCGCGGCTGGCCCAGCGGCTGACGGCGAAGACCCTCGGCCGCGTCCTGGACCTCGAGGACGAGGAGCGCCGGGTGCTCCTGGACACGCTGCGGGCCTGGTTCCGCGCGGACCGCTCCCCAAGCCGCGCGGGCGAGCTCCTGTACTGCCACCGCAACACCGTGCTCAACCGGCTGCGCAAGCTGGAGCAGCTCACCGGGGCGTCCCTGGAAGACGACCGCCACCAGCTGTGCTGCCGCCTGGCCCTGATGGCCCACGACCACCTGCGCCGCGAATGACCCGTCCGCGGAGCTCCGGCTCCGCGGACGGGTCACCCACGCCGGTTCAGGAGGCGCTGCAGCTGACGCCGGGCCAGTTCCAGTTCCCGTTCGCCATGATGGTGACGCCCCAGTTGTTGCCGCTGCCGTTGGGTTTGGCGATCAGCACCTGGCTGCTGGGCCAGCTGGCGTTGATGTTCCAGGTGGCGCTGATCCGGGCCGGGCTGGGCACGTTCATCGTGACCGTCCACGAAGACGAGCCGCTGACCGAGACGTTGAGGTTGTACCGGTCACCCCACGATTGGCCCGCCGAAAGCGTTGCGGTGCAACTGCCTCCGCCCGGTGTCGTGGTCGTGGTGGTCGGGGTCGTCGTCGGGGTCGTGGTGTCCGTCGGGGTGGTCGTGGGGGTCGTGGTCGGGCCGGGGCCGGCGGCGTTGAGGGCGTTCAGCACCGAGTTGTAGGCGGCCTTCTTGTTGCCGTTGCCGTCGAACAGCAGCGGGCTCTCGTTGGACCGCCACGAATCGCTGTCCCGCACGCCCCACACGGTGATGCCGACGCAGCGCGCGACGTTGATGCACGCCTGGGTCAGCGCCGAGTACTGCGAGGTGTTCGAGTTCGTGACGTCGACCTCGGTGAGCGCCACGTCGACGCCGAGCGCCGCGAAGCTGGAGATCGTCTGCTGGAAGTTGCCCGGGACCGAACTGCCGCCGGTGAAGTGGGCCTGCAGACCGACGCAGTCGATCGGCACACCGCGGGACTTGAAGTCCTGGACCATGCGGTAGACGCCCTGGGTCTTGCCGTAGCTCCAGTTGTCGATGTTGTAGTCGTTGTAGCAGAGCTTGGTCGACGGGTCGGCCGCGCGGGCGGTCCGGAACGCGACCTCGATCCAGTCGTTGCCGGTGCTCTGCAGGTTCGACGACCGGCGGCTGCCGTCTTCGTTGAAGGCCTCGTTGACGACGTCCCAGTACGCGAGTTTGCCCTGGTAGTGGGCCATCACCTTCTGGATGTGGTTGATCATCGCGTTGCGGAGGTTGCTGCCGCCCATGTTCTGCATCCAGCCCGGTTGCTGGGCGTGCCAGGCGAGGGTGTGCCCGCGGACCTTCGAGCCGTGGCTGACCGCCCAGTTGTAGATCTGGTCGCCGGCCGAGAAGTTGAACTGGTTCTGGTTGGGCTCGGTCGCGTCCGGCTTCATTTCGTTTTCGGCCGTCACCATGTTGAACTCGCGTGCCGCGATGGTGGTGTAGGCCGAGTTGCTCAGCCGGCTGCCGGCGATCGCCGTGCCGAAATACCGGCCGGACTGCGCGGCCGCGGCACCCAGCGTGCTCGCCGCGGCGTCCGCGCCCGGTGCCGTCACCAGCACGGTTGCGGTCGCGGCCACGGTCGCCACTCCCGCCAGCACTCGAGTGGTGGTCGAGCGCCACCAGCGCCTGCGGCGCAGGTCCGACGAACTTTCCGCCATTCCGTGGTCTCCTTCGTGAAAGTTCCCCCGTGTCAGCAGGACAACACGCCGCCGGAGCACCACGCAAAAAGTTTCGATCGACTTTCGGACCGACACCGCCCGTCCTGGCCGAAACGTTGAAAGTTTCGTGCAACGCCGAAGTCGATCTCGGCACTGTGTACCGCGTAGGCATCCGACTGGGAGGTTTGCTTTGAGCTGGAGACATCCTGTCGCCGCGGTCCTCGCCGCGGCGCTGGCGACGAGCGGCATCGGCACCGCGGCCGAGGCGCGGGCCGCGGCACCGGGTCCCGCCGCCACCCGCACGGTCACGCTCGTGACCGGCGACCGGGTGGTGCTCGCCGGGTCCCGCGTGGTCTCCGTCCAGCCCGGCGCGGGCCGGGCGAAGGTGGCGTTCGAGCAACGCACGGACGTGACCGGGGACGTGCACGTCACGCCGTACGACGCGCTGCCCGGCGTCCGTTCCGGGCAGCTCGATCCGCAGCTGTTCGACGTCACCCGGCTGGTCGCGTACGGCTACGACGACCAGGCCCGCGCCGACCTCCCGCTGATCGTCGGCACCGGCGCGACCGCGGCCCGCGCGAGCGGCCTGCAGGCGGTGCGGGAACTGAAGAGCCTCGGCGCGACCGCGGTGCGCGCGGCCAAGGGGACCAACCTGCTGGCACCGGCGCTGAAGGCCGCCGCGCCGCGGATCTGGCTGGACAGCCCGGTCCGGGGCACCCTGGACCGCAGCGTGCCGCAGATCGGCGCGCCCGCCGCGTGGCAGGCCGGCCTGACCGGCGACGGCGTCACCGTCGCCGTGCTCGACAGCGGCGTCGACACCACGAACCCGGACCTGACCGGTGTGGTCGCCGACGCGAAGGACTTCTCCGGCAGCGCCACCGGCACCGCCGACCGCTTCGGGCACGGCACGCACGTCGCGTCCATCGTCACGGGCCGCGACGCGAAGTACCGCGGGGTCGCCCCGGGCGTCCGGCTGCTCAACGGGAAGGTGCTCGGCGACGACGGCTCCGGCCTGCAGTCGGCCATCATCGCCGGGATGGAGTGGGCCGCGGGCGGCGGCGCCAAGGTGGTGAACCTGAGCCTGGGGACCCGGTTCCCGAGCGACGGCGCGGACCCGCTGTCACAGGCTGTCGACCGGCTCACCGAGCAGACCGGCACGTTGTTCGTCGCCGCTTCCGGCAACGACGGCTGGCAGGTGTCCAGCCCCGGCGCGGCGACCGCCGCCCTGACCGTCGGTGCCGTGGATCGGGACGACAGGCTCGCCCCGTTCTCCAACCGCGGCCCTCGCTCCGGCGACGGGGCGATCAAGCCGGACCTCACCGCACCCGGTGTCGGCATCGCGGCCGCGAAGGCGCACGACAGCGTGCTGGGGACCAGCGAGCCGTCGGTCGACGAGTACCACGTGCGGATGTCCGGCACGTCGATGGCGGCCCCGCACGTGGCGGGCGCGGCGGCGATCCTCGCCCAGCAGCACCCGGACTGGAGGGCACCCGAGCTGAAGGCCGCCCTGATGGGGAGCGCCAAGGCCGCGCCGGGGACGTCGGTCTTCGAGCAGGGTGCGGGCCGGGTGGACGTCGCGAAAGCGGTGACCCAGCCGCTGGTGGCGAGCCCGGCCAGCGTCAGCCTCGGCACCGCGCAGTGGCCGCACGACGACGACCGGCCGCTGGTCACCACGATGACCTACCGCAACGCGGGCACCGCAGCGGTCACGGTGAACCTCACCACCGACGTGCGTGGCCCGGACGGTGTGGCCGCTCCGGCCGGCATGTTCACCGTCACGCCCGCCTCGCTGACGATCCCCGCGGGCGGCACCGCGCGGGCGACGGTCACGGCGGACACCCGGGTGGCCGCCCCGGACGGCGGCTACCAGGGCGTGGTGCTCGCCGGTGACGTGCGCACGCCGATCGCGGTCACCCGCGAAGCGGAAAGCTACGACGTCAAGCTGACCTTCCTGGACGACCAGGGGAACCCGACGGAGAACTTCTCCTACGGCTTCACCGATCTCGATCGCCCTCGCGACTTCGGCGGCGACAGGCTCATTGCCCGGGTGCCGAAGGGGCGGT
Source organism: Amycolatopsis sp. NPDC005003 (assembly GCF_053600695.1). NCBI lineage: Bacteria > Bacillati > Actinomycetota > Actinomycetes > Pseudonocardiales > Pseudonocardiaceae > Amycolatopsis > Amycolatopsis sp. NPDC005003. The sequence goes on from NZ_JBSGAI010000049.1 coordinate 56,262, forward strand.
TCTACTTCCAGGCCACCACCTGGACCGACGACCGGCGGTACGTCTTCGCCGTCGAGCCCGAGTTCGTCGTGACCGGACCGGCCCGGCTGACCGTCGACGCGCGGACCGCCGCCGGTGCCGACGTCCGGTTCGCCGACCGGCCGTCGGCGAAGATCGGCCGGGCCGCCTACGGGTTCGAGCGGGACGCGAGCTGGGGGCGCATCACGTCGTGGATGTACATCCCGGATTTCACGGACTTCCGCGTCCGGCCGTCGACGACGTCGGCGAGCAGTTTCGACCTCGGCGTCGAGGCGCAGGCGGCGGAGCCCGACAACGCGGGCGGGTTCGGCGGCAGCGGCTACCTGTACAACGTGCGGACCCACTTCCGCGGCTCGATTCCGGCCAGGCCGGTGGTCGCCGTGCGGGACCGGGACCTGGCCCGGGTGCGGACGGAAGCGGCGGTCACCAAGCCCGGCTCGACCGGCACGCGGGAAGGCATGATCACGCGCCCGCTCCCGTACGGGCTGGACGAGTTCTACTCCCCCGGCGAGGAGTGGTACCCGCTGTTCTCCGAAGACGGGGTCAACCTGCTGCTGGACGCCGCGCCGCGCAGCTACCGGCTCGGCCGCCCGGTGCTGGAACGCTGGAACGCCGCCGTGTTCGGTCCCGCGTTCCCCGCCGGGCCGCGCAGCCGCGCACTCCGGCAGGGCGACACTATCGGCGTGTCCGTGCCGATGTTCACCGACCAGCACGCCGGCCGGATCGCCGACGGCACTCCGGTCGCCGCCGCGCACACCACCTTGTCCCGCGACGGCAAGGAGATCGGCGCTTCGGCCACCGCCGGGCAGGGCACCTTCGTGGTACCACCGGAAATCGGCGAGTACGTCCTGCACGCCGACGCGACGCGGGACAACGCCGTGTCGTCGAAGATCGTGGCGGACTGGACGTTCACGTCGGGCACGGTGCCCGGCACGACAGCGGCGTCCCTGCCGTTGCTCGCCGTCCGGTACGCACCGGCGGTCGACGCCCGGAACCGGGTCCCGGCCCGGCTCCCGACGTACGTCCCGATCACCGTGGACGACAACGCCGGCGGCACCGGCAAGCTGACCGCGCTGAGCGTTTCCCACGACCGGGGCGCGACCTGGCACGCGGTGCCCTTCACGGATCAGGGTGCGCTCCTCGTGCACCCCGGCGGCGCGACGACGGTGTCGCTGAAGGCGACCGCGACGGGTCAGGCGGGCAGCAAGGTGGAGCAGACGATCATCGACGCGTTCCTGCTGGCCGGGAAGGGGTAGGTCCGGCGGACTCAACCATTCCGGTCGCCGGACGTCTTTGACGAGGTGATCATCGAAGCGATCCGGGAGGACGTGCCGCCGCAGGCCGGCGCGCGTCCTCCCGGCCGGTGGCGGAAGTGGCTGCTCGCCTTCGCCGTGTTCGCGCTGCTCGCCGAGATGGCGATCGCGATGATCACGACGGCCGTCGAGCAGACCCCGACCATCGACGAGCCGGTCTACGTGGGTGCGGCGGTCTATTCCCTGGAACACGGGAGCCTGCGGTACAACCCGGAGCACCCGCCACTGGGCAAGCTGCTCATCGCCACCGGGCTCGCCTTCGCGGACGTGCACGTCGACGCCGGTTTCGCCGGTGACCAGACGCAGCTCGGCCGCTACGTGCTCTACGAGTCGGGCCACGACCCGGGCCGGCTGATGCTGCTGGCCCGGCTGCCGGTGATCGTGCTGACGCTGCTGTTCGGGCTGGTCGTCTTCGCCTTCGCCCGCGATCTGGCCGGCCCGGCCGGCGGCGTGGTGGCACTGGTGCTGTATGCGCTTTCCCCCGACCTGATCGCGCACGGCTCGCTGGCCACCCTCGACGTGCCGATGGCCGGTTTCCTGGTGACGTCGGCGTGGCTGCTGTGGCGCGCCCGGCGGCGTCCGGTTCTTTTCCTCCCGTTGGCGGGCCTGGCGCTGGGCGCGGCGGTGGCCACGAAGATGAGTGCACTGGCCGCGGTTCCGGTGGTGCTGCTGCTGGTCGTGCTCTCGGTCCGGCATGGTCCACAGAGGACGCTGCGGCGCCTCGGGATCGGCGCCGCGGCGGCACTCGGCGTCGCGCTGATCGCGGTCGCCGTGGTGTGGGCCTGCTACCTGGTCGTCGATCCGCGGCTGCGGTGGGCGCCGCCGCCGGGGCTGCCGCCGCTCGAAGGCCTGCGGTCGCTCGCCGATCTGCTGCCGCTGCCGCGGCCGTACCTCGACGGGATGCGCGTCCAGTTCGGCTTCGAAGACCAGGTGTGGACCACGTTCCTGTTCGGCGGGCTCCACGTCGGTGCGCTGTGGTACTACCTCCCGGCCGCGTTGCTGGTGAAGACCCCGCTGGGCACGCTGGCGCTCTGGGCGGCCGGGATCGTCGCGATGGTGGCGGTGCCCCGGCTGCGTCCGGCGGTGCCGTACGTGCTCGTTCCCGCGGCCGTGTTGCTGGCCTCGGCGATGACCGGCAGCCGTGACCTCGGCGTCCGGTACGCGCTGTTCGTGCCGATGTTCCTGGCCGTGGCGGCGGCCGGGGTGGTCGCCGTCCGGCGCCGGTGGGTGCCGGTCGCCGTGGTGGCCCTGGCCGCCTTCACCGCGGTCAGCTCCCTGCGCACGTTCCCCTACTACCTGCCGTACTCCAACGAGGCGTTCGGCGGCCCGGCGCGGACCCACCGGCAGCTGCACGACTCGAACGTCGACTGGGGCCAGGACCTCGGCCGGCTGGCCCAGGTTCTGAAGCAGCGCTACCCGGGTGAGCGGGTGTGGCTGGTCTACAAGGGCAGCGGGGTCCCGTCGTTCTACGGCATCGAAGCGGCGGACCCGCTCACCGTACCCGCGGACGAGGTCCGCGGCCTGCTGGTGGTGTCGGATTCGGCGATCGCCAAGGCGGACGACCGCCTGGGCTTCCTGCTCCGCACGAGCACCACGGTCGACGAGGTGGGCCACTCGATGACGATCCACCGCCGCCGGTGAACGAAACAGCACCTCCCGATCCGGCAGCCGGCTCCCTGCCACTAGCCGGTCTCGGCGCTGATCTCCGAGACGTGTGCGCTGACGATTCGCCAGCCGGCCGGCATCCGCACCCACGTTTGGCTCTGCCGGCCCACGACCGGCCGGCCAGGGTAGCTGAACAGGGTGGTCACCACGGCGGTGTCGGTGCCGAAGGTGGTGATCAGGGTGTTCTGCGTGGCCCGGCCGTCGAGCGGTCCCTGGGTGGCGCGCCACGCGCGCAGCTCGTCGATGCCCTGCTGGTGATCGGCGATGCCGAACCGGACGGTGGCCGGGCTGGCCCAGAACGACTCGTTCAGCACGGCGTGGTCGCCGGCCGACAGCGCGGCTTCGTAGCGTTCGAACGCCGCCGACACCTCGGCGCGCACAGCCGGATCGTCGACAACGGGGCCGGTGGTCCCGAGCTCGGCGATCCGGTCGGCGGTGTTCATGAGGCGGATGCCGCGGGCTTCGCGTCGATCAGGTCCGTGACGGCTGGTTGCGGCTCGGTGCCGGCCGCCGGATCGCGGTGGAACACCGCGAACACCGCACAGACCACGGCGAAGAACAGGTAGCCCACCGCGACCTGGCCGCCACCCGCGTTCCAGCCGACCTGATCGGCGTGGATCAGCCCGACGAACGACAGCACCGCGCCGGCCGCCGCGTACCCGGCGGCCCACCAGAACTTCTTGTCGATGAGGAACGCGGTGATCGCGCCGAGCACCAGTCCGGCCAGGATGGCGCCGTCGCCGAGCAGGTGCAGGCCCTGGTAGACCACGCCCGCGCTCTCCAGGGCGGGTTCACCGACCTTGGCCGCGCTGGTGCCCGCCGCCGACAGCACGTTGTCCATCTGGCCGGTCGCCCACGCCGCGACGTTGGGGATGATGGCCATGACCACCGCGACCGCGTGCGGCCGCGGGACGACCCGGAAGGCCTGCGCGCCGATCAGCAGGCCGATGTACAGCAGGATCGGCACGATCGCCGGCACCGGCAGGAGCGCGCTGAGCAGGCCGAACAGGCCGCCGAAGCACATGAGCGCGATGACGACGCCGGTCAGCATCGAGTACGCCGTGCGGCCGCCGACCTCCTTCCACCCCGGGTGTCCGATGTAGACCGCGGGCGGGAACGGCGAGCCGAGCGCCGAACCGACGATCGCGCCGATGCCGTCGGCCAGCAGCACGCTGCGCAGGTTGAAGTTGTCGCCCGCGGCCGCAGCACTCTCCACATTGGTCATGCCCTCGGTGAAGTTGTAGATGCCCAACGGGATCGCGGTGGCCAGCAGCGGGCCGATCTCGGACAGGCCGTGCCCCAGCAGGTCGAACCGGAACGACGGCAGGCCGGTCACGATGTCGTGCGCGGCCGCGGAGACGTCCGCCGGGTGCATGTAGCCGCCGATCCAGCCGATGCCGGTGCCCACCACCAGCGCGGCCAGCCCGATCGGGATGCCGAACGGCAGCTTCACCCCGGCGAAGAAACCGATGAGCAGCAACGCGAACACCGGCAGCGCGATCCACGCGGCCGCCCACATCTGGCCGGCCGGACGCATGGAAATGAAGGCGATCGAGATGCCGGCGAGCGTACCCAGCATCGCCGCCTGCGGCGTGAACCGCCGGATGTAGGGGCCGACGAACGCGCCGGCCAGCACGATCAGCCCGATGATGAACGACCACGCGAGGCCCGCCTGCCACGCCCTGATCGGGTCGTTCGTGCGCAGGTACACCGGCAGCATGATCACGAACGTCACGATGAACATGTGCGGCACGCTGGGCCCGTAGGGCATGGCGGTGACGTCGGTGCGGTTCTCCTTGTGGGCCAGTCGTCTGCCGAGCCAGGCGTAGTAGACGTTGCCGATCAGCAGCTGGATGCCCAGGGCCGGCAGGATCACGCCGTACACGTCGCCCGACGGGATCTTCGCGACGCCCAGGCACAATCCGGAGAGCACCAGGACGTTCACCAGGACGTTGAAGCCGAGCCCGAAGAACGCGTTGAGGTCACCGCCGACCCACAACGGCAGTTCGACATCGGAATCGGAGCGGCGGGTGCGCGTGAAGATGGACATGACCGGAACCTTTCCGCGAGCTCAACGGGCCGGGGTGGCGAGAACGGAAATCGCGGCGAGGTAGGCGGACGACGGAGCGACCCAGCCGAAGATGCCGCCCTGCGCGGAGATCATGGCCAGACCGGCGGCCTGGAACTCGGGGAAGTACGAACCGACGCAGTCCGACAGCACCAGGCATTCGTAGCCGCGGTCGTTGGCCTCGCGGACGGTGGTGTGCACGCAGACCTCGGTGGTCACGCCGGTCACCACCAGGGAGGTGATGCCCGCCGCGGACAGCATCGCGGCGAGCTCGGTGTCGTAGAACGCACCCTTGCCCGGCTTGTCGATCACCGGTTCGCCGTCGACGGGCGCGAGCTCGTCGATGATGCCGTGGCCGTGTTCACCGCGGACGAGGATGCGGCCGTTCGGCCCGAGATCGCCGATGCGCATCGACGGGCGGCCGCGCTCGAGTTTGGCCGGCGGGCAGTCGGACAGGTCCGGCAGATGGCCCTCGCGGGTGTGGATCACCATCACGCCGGCGGCGCGCGTCGCGGCGAGGGTTCGCTGGAGCGGGGCGATGACCCCGCGCAACCGGCTCACGTCGTTGCCGAGCGTTTCGCCGAACCCGCCCGGTTCGACGAAATCGCGCTGCATGTCGATCACCAGGAGCGCGGTCGTGGTCGGCTCGAACAGGAACGATGTGGGGTCGGCGTCGACCTCGAGGGGAGTGCTCATCGGCTGTCGGGCCCTTTCGTCTTCGATCAGTCGTCGGTTCTGGTCGCCCCGATCACGGCGTCCGAAGTGGCCACGGCCCCGAACACGCCGCCCTGCATGGTCACCATCTTCAGCGCGGCCGCGTGGTTGCCCGGGTCGGTCGCGCCGGTGCAGTCGGACAGGATCAGGCATTCCAGGCCGCGGTCGTTGGCCTCGCGCATCGTGGTGTGCACGCACACGTCGGTCGTGATGCCGGTCAGGATCAGGTGGCTGATCCCGTTGGCGCGCAACACCAGATCGAGGTTGGTGGCGTAGAACGCGCCCTTGCCCGGCTTGTCGATCACGACCTCGCCGGGCACCGGCGAGACCTCGTCGACGATCTCCCAGCCCGGTTCGCCGCGGACCAGGATGCGCCCGGCCGGCCCCGCGCTGCCGATCTCCGCGCCGATCCGGGCCGAACGCCAGCGCTTGTTGGGCGGCAGGTCGGTCAGGTCCGGCAGGTGACCCTCCCGGGTGTGAATCACCAACATGCCCAGATCCCGGGCGTGGGCAAGGAGTTTCTGCGTGCCGGGCAGGCCGGCTCTGGTGAGTTCGAGGTCGTAGCCCATCCGCTCGACGTAGCCACCGGGTCCGCAGAAGTCGGTCTGCCAGTCGATGCACAGCAGGGCGACCCGGTCGATCGGCACCTCCGTGTCGTAAGGCCAGGGGTAGGGATCTGCTTGAACCGGTCCTATCCGCGCGGTCATGGCTGTCGATTGTCGGCCGCTTCATTTCCAATGGGACCGTAGTGAGTTACGTCTCAGTTACCAGCCTCAGGTCGCGAGTGGCCGGTGCGTGGCGTATCAGCCGATGCCGGTGCGGGCCTTCGATCTTCCGGCCCCACCGACTTCGATACGCCCTGGCCGCCGAGCCAGCACGACGCCCTGCTGGTGACCCAGCCTGCCGGGTGGGTCCGCCGGTGGTGGCAGCGGCGGTCGGCCATCCTCTTCCGGCTCGACAGCAAGCTGCCGCTGTCGGAGTACCGGCCGCTGGTCGGCAGGCTCTGGGGCGCCGAGGCCGGCCGCCTCCTGCCCGGCGAGGTCCCGCCGCACGGCGCCCGGCCGGCCGATGCCGAACCGGCGTCACCGCGCCGCCCGGTGCGGCCGCCGGGGTGAAACTTTCAGCCGCCGCCGGGCTCCGGCCAGCGACGACGCCGGCGCGGCGGTGAATTGCTTGCCAGAACCGGATCCCTTGCGAACGATGGTCACGGACCAGCCTGCGAACCGGCGGTTCCCCTCGGCCGGCGGCGCGCCAGTCCCCTGGCTCGGCCGGAGCACCCAGCCCATCGACTTCTGCGACGGAGATCCGATGTCCTTGCGCTTCACCGGCCGGCGGCGGGTACGGCTGACCGCCGCTCCCCTGCTCGCCGTCACGATCACCGCGGCCACGCTCGTGCCCGCCGCGTCGGCGGCCCCCGACGGGCCGGCCACGCTGCCGGTCTACCGCGACACGCACTACAGCTTCGCCGAACGGGCCGCCGACCTCGTCGCGCGCATGACCTTGCCCGAGAAGGTGCTGCAGCTGCGCACCAACAGCGCGCCGGCCATCCCGCGGCTCGGCGTGCAGCAGTACACCTACTGGAGCGAGGGCCAGCACGGCCTCAACACGCTCGGCGCGAACACCGACGACGGCCCGGCGACCGGCGGGGTGCACGCCACCAGCTTCCCGACCAACCTCGCGAGCACGATGTCCTGGGACCCGGACCTGATCCACCAGGAGACCACGGCGATCTCCGACGAGGCCCGCGGCATGCTGGACAAGTCGCTGTGGGGCGTCGCGCAGAACAACATCGGCCCGGACAAGAACAACTACGGCTCCCTGACCTACTGGGCGCCGACGGTGAACCTCGACCGCGACCCGCGGTGGGGCCGCACCGACGAAGGGTTCGGCGAAGACCCGTACCTGGTCGCGAAGATGGCCGGGGCGTTCGTCAACGGCTACCAGGGCCAGACCGCCTCCGGTCGGCCGACGACGCCGTACCTCAAGGTCGCGGCCACCGCCAAGCACTACGCGCTCAACGACGTGGAGAACGACCGGCACGCGGACTCCTCGGACACCACCGAAACCAACATCCGCGACTACTACACCCGGCAGTTCCGGCACCTGATCCAGGACGCGCACGTGTCCGGCCTGATGACGTCGTACAACGCGATCAACGGCACGCCGGCGCCGGCGAACACCTACACGGCGAACGCCATCGCCCAGCGCACCTACGGCTTCGACGGCTACATCACTTCCGACTGCGGCGCGGTCGGCGACGTCTACGCGCCGGGCAGCCACAACTGGGCGCCGCCGGGCTGGACCACCAGCACCGCCGGCGCGGCGACGCAGTGGACGAACACCGCCACCGGCCAGAAGGTTTCCGGTGCCGCGGGCGGCCAGGCGTACGCCCTGCGCGCGGGCACGCAGCTCAACTGCACCGGCACCGAAGCCACCGTGGCCAACATCGAGGAGGCCATCAAGGCCGGGGTGCTGTCCGAAGGCGTGCTCGACACCGCGCTGGTGCACGTGTTCACCATCCGCATGCAGACCGGCGAGTTCGACCCGCCGGACCGGGTGGCCTACACGAAGATCACCAAGGACGTCATCCAGAGCGCCGAGCACCAGGCGCTGGCCGCGAAGGTCGCCGCGAACTCGCTGGTGCTGCTGAAGAACGACCCGGTCGCGGGCACCCGGGCGCCGCTGCTGCCCGCCGACCCGGCGAAGCTCGGCAGCGTGGTCGTCGTCGGCGACCTCGCGAACAAGGTCACCCTCGGCGGCTACTCCGGCGAGCCCGCGCTGCAGGTCAACGCGGTGCAGGGCATCACGACCGCGGTCAAGGCCGCCCGCCCGGACGCCACGGTCACGTTCGACGCGTGCGGCACCTCCACCGGCACGACCACGGCGGCGAGCTGCTCGGCGGCGACCCTCGCCGCGATCAAGACGGCCGACCTGGTCGTGGTGTTCGCGGGAACCGACGGGAACGTCGCCACCGAGGGCCGGGACCGCACCACCATCGCCATGCCCGGCAACTACGACTCGCTGATCGACCAGGTCAAGGCGGCCGGCAACCCGCGGACCGCGCTGGCCGTCCAGGCGGGCGGCGCCGTTTCCCTCGGCCACGCCGAAGGCATCCCGGGCATCGTGTTCAGCTCGTACAACGGCGAAAGCCAGGGCACCGCGCTGGCCGACGTGCTGTTCGGCAAGCAGAACCCGAGCGGGCACCTGAACTTCACCTGGTACGCCGACGACTCGCAGCTGCCCGACATGAAGAACTACGGGCTGACGCCGTCGCAGACCGGCGGCCTCGGCCGCACGTACCAGTACTTCACCGGCACGCCGGCGTACCCGTTCGGCTACGGCCTCTCCTACTCGAAGTTCACCTACTCCCGCGTCCACGCGGACACCCGGTCCGTCGACGCGAACGGGCAGGTGACGGTGCACGTGGACGTGACGAACACCGGCACCACCCCCGGCGCGACCGTCGCCCAGCTGTACGCGGCCACGGCGTTCACCGTGCCCGGCGTGGAACTGCCGCGCCAGCGGCTGGCCGGCTTCAAGAAGACCGATGTGCTGGCCCCGGGCAAGACCCAGCACATCGCCATCCCGGTGCGGATCGGTGACCTGTCCTTCTGGGACGAGGGGAAGCGCCGCGAAGTGGTGTACCCCGGGCAGTACCGGTTCGGCGTGGGCGCCGACTCCGCGCACCTCGACGGCACCGCCGCGGTGGCCGTCACCGGAGGCCTCAAGCCGAAGACGAAGTACGTGACCGTGCAGCCCGGCCAGGTCGTCTTCGCGCCGGGCCAGAAAATCGACCTGACCGCGAAGAACCCGTGGATCGCCGACGACACCGCCCAGGCCGCGCAGCACGTGCCCGCCGACCACATCGTCGAGGCCGTGCACGACGACCAGTCGTTCGTCGACCTCTCGCGGGCCCGGATCGGCTACCACAGCAGCGATCCGCGGGTGGCCCAGGTGAGCCGGACCGGCCAGGTGACCACGGTGGCGCCCGGGGTCGCGACCATCAGCGTCACGGTCGACGGCGTCACCGGCACCACGCCGGTGGTGGTCGAGCAGCCGTTCACGCTCAGCGCACCGGCGCAGGTGAAGGCGGGGACGACCTACCCCGCCACCACGACGCTGCCGAACCCGGCGGGCGCCCGGCCGTTGCGTGACGTGGCGATGACGCTCAGCGTGCCCGCCGGCTGGACCGCGAAGGCCACTTCGCCGTCCACCTTCGCCACCGTGCCCGCCGGGCAGACCGTCAGCACCACCTGGGAGATCGGCGTGCCGGCCTCGGCGCAGCCGGGCAAGTTCGACGTCTCGGCGCAGGCCACGTTCACCTCGGCCAACGGACGGGGCACCTCGGTGGACGCGACCACCGTGCTGCTGCCGCACCCGCCGTACCCGTCGCTGGCCGCGGCCCGCAACAACGTGGGCATCAGCGACGACGCCACCCCCGGCGCGGGCAACTTCGACGGCGGCAACGCGAGCTTCTCCGCGCAGGCACTGGCCGCGGCGACACCCAGCCTGACGCCGGGCGCCACGTTCACCCACAACGGGCTGACGTTCACCTGGCCCGACGCCCGGCCGGGTGAGCCGGACAACGTGGTCGCGGGCAGCTCGGCGGGCGGGCAGACGATCGCGATCTCGGGCTCCGGAACCACGCTGGGCCTGATCGGCGCGGGTGACTACGGCAGCCCGAGCGGAACGGCGACGGTGACCTACACCGACGGGACGACCGAGTCCCACTCGGTGAGCTTCGCGGACTGGTGGTCCAACGCGGCCACCGGCGGCGACATCCTCACGACGTTGCCGTACCTCAACAACAGCAACGGGCGGCTGGACCAGCGGGTGAGCCTGTACTACGCCCCGATCCCGCTGCAGCCGGGCAAGACGGTGCAGTACGTGACCCTGCCGGACATCAGCGACGGAGCGAACATGGGCACGGCGGCGATGCACATCTTCGCGATGGCGATCGGCTGACCGAGGGGCCCGCCGTCGTGAGTGGTAATTCGGGTTCTAACCCGAATTACCACTCA
>NZ_JBSGAI010000050.1:0-62858 GCF_053600695.1 Amycolatopsis sp. NPDC005003
CGGTACGCCGTGCCGTCCGGGGCGACGAGGTCGAGGACCAGGTCACCGCGGTAGGTGTGGGTGATGTGCACCTCGACCTTGGTGGTGGCAAACCCGAATTACCACTCACGAGGCCCGGAAGCAGCCTGAGATGTGGTCGTCGACCATGCCGGTGGCCTGCATCAGCGCGTAGCAGGTCGTCGGGCCGAGGAAGACGAAGCCGCGCTTCTTCAGCTCCTTCGCCATCGCCTTGGACTCGTCCGTGATCGCCGGGACGTCCGCCATGGAGGCGGGCCGCGGGTGCGACGCGGGCGCGAACGACCACAGCAGGTCGTCCAGCGGGGTGTCCAAAGACGCGATCGCCTGCGCGTTCTTGATCGCCGCCAGGATCTTCGCCCGGTTCCGCACGATCGACGCGTCCTGCATCAGCCGCTCGACGTCGGCCTCGCCGAACTTCGCCACCTTCGCCGGCTTGAACTGCTTGAACGCCTTCCGGAAGCCCTCGCGCTTGCGCAGGATCGTGATCCACGACAGGCCCGACTGGAACGACTCGAGGCACAGCCGCTCGTAGAGCTCGTCTTGGCCGTGGAGCGGCGTGCCCCACTCCTTGTCGTGGTAGTCGGCGTAGTCCGGGGTCGAATTGCCCCAGCTGCACCGCGCGACGCCGTCGGCGCCGATCAGCTCACTCATCCCCACCCACCGAATAGTTCTCCGCGAACCGCGCGAACCGCCGCAGCGACTGGCGCACCCCCAGTGCGAACGCCGGCCGCACGACCGGCCAGCCGAGCCGGCCCAGCGGCCCGAACGGCAGCCGCAGGTGCTCGGCCCAGACGAACGTCGAGCGCGCCGCGCCCTTCGGGACGACCTGGAACACGCCGGTCCCCTGCACGAAGCTGCCGAGGTGCCGGACGCCGCACCGCACCGGCGGCTCCCAGCTGGTGATCTCCATGGTGTCGGTGAAGCCGACGCCGGCCACGCCGGTGAACGCCGACAGCCGCGAGCCGACGCTGCGGCCGTTGCCCTCGACCACCTCGACCTCGGTGCCGAGCATCCATTCGCCCTGGCGCGCCCAGTCGGTCAGCGCGAGCCAGGTCGTCCCGGCCGGGGCGCGGACGTCGACCGAGAGGATCAGGTCCGTCACGGGGAAGCCTCTGGCGAGTTCTCGCGTTCGCGTTCGCGCTGCTCCAGCTCGGCGACGCGGGCGCGCAGCTCGTCGAGCTCGACGCCGAGCCGCCGCATCACCCAGTCCACTTCGGACATCTTGTAGCCGCGCAGCACCAGCTGGAACCGGACCTCGGTGAGGTCCTCGCCGGTGATGTCCTCGGCGGGCAGCCGCGTGGGCGAGCTGCCCGGCGGCAGCGGGGCGAGCTCCTCACCCCGGCCGAACACCACCGCGGCGAGCAGGAACACCACGGCCGCCACCAGCAGCATGACTACGAGGTAGATCAGCGCGGTCGTCACGCGACGATCGTGGCATACCCACCCCAGGAACGTCTCGCGAGCACGACGAGCCGGATCGAAAGCGCCACCCAGGCGAACATCAGGAGCGCGCACGGGACGCTCAGGAACAGCCGCGAGACGTCGACGACGCCGGTCGCCGCGATGAGCAGCCCGATGGAGCCGATGTTGACGCCGACCGCGAGCGCGATCAGGACCCCGCAGAACCGGGCGAGCCCGGTGCCGTCGAGGCGGCGGCTCAGCCAGCGGATCCCGAGCAGGGCGACCAGGCCGATCACCGGTACGAGGAACACCGCGCCGTGGGAGACCCGCGTGATCACCATGTACCACTCGGGCGACGGCGTCGACAGCTTCGTCCATTCGCCGAAGGTGAGGATCCGCGCGTAGTCCCACGCGATCTGCATCGCCGGCACGCCCAGCACCAGCTTCCACAGCGTGCGGACGCCGCTGAGCATGCCCAGCTCGGCCTGGTAGTCGCGGGCGACGACGGCCGCCGGGCCGAAGTCGGCGACCGCCCGGCGCTGCGCGTCCTCGTCGCTCCACCCGCCCGCGCGATAGGCGTCGGCGGCGTCGTGGAGCCCGTCCCGGGCTTCCTCGAGCAGGTCGGCTTTGAGCCGGCCGCAGCCATGCAGCCTGCGGTCCAGCTCCCCCAGGTATTCGTCGATCATGTCCCCAGCACTCCCCCGATGACCGTGGTGAACTCCCGCCACTCGGCCCGTTCCGCCGCCAGTGCCTGCTCGCCGGAGCGGGTGAGCCGGTAGGTCCGCCGCTTGCGGCCGGACACGACGTCCCATTCGCTGGCCAGCCAGCCGGCCCGCTCGAGCCGGCGCAGCGCCGGGTACACGGTGCCGGTGGGCAGGTCGAGCGCACCGTCGCTGCGCAGCTGGAGCGCCTCGATGATCGCGTAGCCGTGCAGTTTCCGGCCGTCGAGCACGGCCAGCAGCAACGCGTCGAGGTGTCCGCGCAGGGTGTCCGCCTTCATGGGTATGCAGTCTACACGTCGGCTCGCTACATGTAGGCAGGCTATGTGTAGCCTGTCTACATGAACGCTCTTCCGATCGCGAGACTCCAGTTCGCGACGACGACCTCGTTCCACTTCTTGTTCGTGCTGCTCACGCTGGGGCTGGTCACGCTGGTGGCCGTGATGCAGACACGCTGGACGCTCGGCGGCAAGCCCGAGCTCCTGCGGATGACGCGGTTCTGGGGCCACCTGTACGTGATCAACTACGCGCTCGGGATCGTCACCGGGATCGTGATGGAGTTCCAGTTCGGGCTGACCTGGACCGGCCTGTCCGCCTTCGCCGGCGACGTCTTCGGCGCGCCGCTGGCCATCGAGACGCTGGTCGCGTTCTTCCTCGAGTCGACGTTCCTCGGCCTGTGGATCTTCGGCTTCGACCGGATGCCGAAGTGGCTGCACCTGGCGCTGATCTGGCTGGTGACGCTGACCGCGTACGCGTCGGCGCTGTTCATCATGGTGGCGAACTCGTTCCTGCAGAACCCGGTCGGCAGCCACGTCGAGAACGGCACGCTGCGCCTCGACGACTTCGGCGCGCTGTTCGCCAACCCGGCGCTGGCCGCGTCGCTGCCGCACGTGCTCAGCGCCGCGCTGGTGACCGGCGGGTTCTTCGTCGTCGGCGTCAGCGCGTGGCACTTCCTCAAGCGCACCACCGAGGTCGAGTTCTTCCGCCGGTCGATGCGGATCGGCGTCGTCGCGGCGCTCGTCGGCTCGATCTTCGTGGTCAACCAGGGCTTCGCGCAGTTCGGCGAGCTGGCGAAGTACCAGCCGGACAAGCTGAAGGACGCCGTCGTCGGGTGGCCGCTCGGCATGATGATCCTGCTGGGGTTCGTCATGTTCCTCTGCGCGCTGCTGGGCGCGTTGCTGCTGGTCCGGAACTGGCTCGCCAAGGCGCGCTTCCTGCACTACCTGATGGTCGCGGCGATCCCGCTGCCGTTCGTGGCCGCGATCCTCGGCTGGCTGGTGCGCGAGCTCGGCCGCCAGCCGTGGCTGGTGTGGGGGAAGCTGCGCACCGCCGACGCGATCGCGGACGTCCCGGCCGGCCAGATCCTGTTCTCCTTCATCGCTTTCACCCTGCTGTTCGCCGCGCTCGCGGTGGCCGACTGGGTGCTCATGGCGCGCGTCGCCAAGCGCGGCCCGGAACCGGTCGAAGCGCCCGCCGAACTGCCCGTCCTGAGCGGAGTCTGACCGATGGCGACCTTCTGGTGGTGTGTCCTGGGCCTGCTGACCTGCGGCTACTTCGCGCTGGCCGGCTACGACTACGGCGTCGGCATGCTCCTGCCCGGGTTCGAGGCCGACGAGCGGAAGCGGCGGCAGACGCTCGGCGCGCTGGGGCCGTTCTTCCTGGCCAACGAGGTGTGGCTGGTGGCGGCCGTCGGCCTGCTGTTCGGGGCGTTCCCGCACCTGGAGGGCAAGCTCTTCGCCGGGGCGTACGTCCTGGTCGTGACGCTCCTGCTCGGCCTGGTGACGTTCACGGCGTCGATGCAGCTGCGCAGCCGCCGCCCGGACGCCCCACGCGGCGCCTGGACGGCAGGCATCGTCGGCGGCGCGCTCGTGACGGCGCTGTCGTGGGGCCTCTTCCTCGGCAACCTGGCGGTCGGGCTGCCCCTCGCCCCCGGCGGCTCGCCTTCGGGGGACGTCCTCGCGCTGTTCTCGCCATACGCGGTGCTGTGGGGGCTCGGGTTCGTCGCGTTGTTCTGCCTGCAGGGTGCGGCGTTCCTGGCCGTGCGGGCGCCGGCCGAGCTGACCGGCCGGGCGGTGCGGCTGGCGCGCGCTTCTTCGGCGCCGGTGCTGGCGTTCCTCGTGATCGCCGCGGGGTGGGGCTCCTTCGCGCTCGACGGCGTTTCCGTGCTCGGCGCGGTCGTCGTCGCGCTGGCTTTCGCGGCTTTCGCCGCCGCCCGGCTCGGCCTGGCGGCGGGGCGGTACCGGGTCGCGCTCGTCGGGTCGATGGTGCTTTCGGCCTGTCCGGCGCTGCTCGTCGGGACGCTGCGGTTCCCGACCGTGCTGGCGTCGCCGTCGTACGCGCTGACGCTCGAGGACGCGGCGACGGCGCCGGAGACGTTCGCGGTGCTGGCCTGGTTCGCACCGCCCGCGGTGCTCGTGTTGCTGGTGGTGCAGTGGCTGACCTGGCGTGCGCACCGCCGTCCCGTCGACCAGCGTTCGCTGCTGCACTTCTAGGGGGACGCCGTGCCTGCGCTGCCCGGACTCCGGCGCTACCTGTTCTCCTTGAGCCTGCTCGGCGTGCTCACCGCGGTCTCGGTGCTTCTCCAGGCCGAAGGGCTCGCCACCCTGCTGACCGGTGACGGCATTTCTCCAGCTCTGGTCGTGGCCGTCGCGGCGCGGGTGACGCTTTCGTGGGCCCAATCGGTCCTCGGTGGACGGTTCGCGGCGTCGGTTCGCGGCGCTCTGCGGCTGCGGCTGCTGGAGTCCGCTTCCGACCGCGCGGGCGTGGTCGCGACGCAGATCACGCGCGGTGTCGACGCCACGGACAGCTACCTGACCGGGTACCTGCCGTCGCTGGTCGTGTCGGTGGTGGTGCCGCTCGCGGTCGTCG
This sequence comes from Amycolatopsis sp. NPDC005003, assembly GCF_053600695.1. Taxonomy (NCBI): domain Bacteria; kingdom Bacillati; phylum Actinomycetota; class Actinomycetes; order Pseudonocardiales; family Pseudonocardiaceae; genus Amycolatopsis; species Amycolatopsis sp. NPDC005003. Next base: position 5,007 of record NZ_JBSGAI010000050.1, read on the forward strand.
TGCGGCTGTTCACCACGGACCTGGCGTCGGCGCTGGTCGTGGTCGTCACCCTGCCGCTGATCCCGGTGTTCGCCGTGCTGGTCGGGAAGCACGCGAAGGCGTCGGTGCAGTGGGAGCTGCTGACGAAGCTGGGCGGGCACTTCCTGGACGTCGTCCGCGGGCTCGGGACGTTGAAGGTGTTCGGCCGGGCGGCCGCGCAGGCGGCGACGGTGCGTTCGATGGCCGCCGCGCACGCCGACGCCACGATGAAGACGCTGCGGGTGGCGTTCCTGTCGGCGCTGGTGCTGGAGCTGGTGGCGACGCTTTCGGTCGCGCTGGTCGCGGTGCCGATCGGGTTCCGGCTGCTGTCGGGCGGGCTGGACGCGCGGGTGGCGTTGTCGATCCTGCTGCTGACGCCGGAGGCGTACCTGCCGCTGCGGGCGGCGGGCGCGAAGTTCCACGCGGCGGCGGAGGGGTTGACGGCGTTGCGGGAGGCCCTCTCCGTGCCGCTCGTCCGTTCCCGGCCGGCTGTCCTCACCCGGCGGCGGGGTGCGCCTTCGGTGGTCTTCGACCGGGTTTCGGTGGCTTACGACGGGGTGCCGGCGTTGTCCGAAGTGGACTTTGAAGTGCCTTCCGGTTCGCGCGTGGCCCTGGTGGGGCCGAGCGGGTCGGGGAAGAGCACGGTGCTGGCGGTGCTGCTGGGATTCGTGACGCCTGTTTCGGGCCGGGTCCTGGTGGACGGCGTGGATTTGCGGTCGCTGTCTTCGCCGGACTGGCTGGCCGACGTGGCGTGGGTGCCCCAGCGGCCGACGTTGTTCCGGGGGTCGCTGGCTTCGAACATCGCTCTCGGTGTCGGCTCGGTAGAGGTCTCTTCGGCAGACGTTGCTTCGGCGGCCCGGGCGGCGGCTCTGGATGCGGTGGCGGCGGGGTTGCCCCGGGGGTTCGACACGCCGGTGGGGGAGCTGGGCTCGGCGTTGTCGGCCGGCCAGCGGCAGCGGGTGGGGCTGGCGCGGGCGCTCGCCCGGACTTCGGCCGGGCTGGTGCTGCTGGACGAGCCGACGGCCCGGCTGGACTCCCGGACGGAGTCGGCGGTGCTGTCGGCGACCCGGCGGTTGCTGCCAGGGCGCACGGCGGTCCTGGTGGCCCACCGCCCGGCGATGATCTCCCTGGCGGACCGGGTGATCGAGCTCCGCGGCGGCCGGGTCCACACGGAGGTGGCGGCGTGATGTCAAGTTCACCATCCATGGGTAGGCAGTCGTCCACCAACCTCACGACTCACCTGCGCGGGCACTGGCACATCGAGAACCGGCTGCACTGGGTCCGCGACACCGCCTACCACGAAGACACATCCCGCTTCCGCACCCGAACCGCACCCCGCGCCACGGCCACCCTCCGCAACCTCGCCGCCGCCACCGACACCCCGGCAGGGCTCGCGGTGGATGGCAAATCCCTGCACGGCACCTTCGCCCGCACCGGCGGCGCAGGGGCCCACCTGCTGTCCGCGCTGACCCATCGCAACGGAACCGTGCCGGCCCAACGGCAGGTCACCGCCGGGACCAGCGAAATCAGCTGGAGACAGCTTCTGCTGGCCACCCCCGACCTCACTGGTGTCGTGGTCACCGCCGAGGCCCTGCACACCACCCGCGGCTTGGCCCGCTACCTCGCCCGCCACCAGGCGCACTACGTATTCACCGTCAAAGCAAACCAGCACCGGCTGCACTGGGTCCGCGACACCGCCTGCCACGAAGACACATCCCGCTTCCGCACCCGAACCGCACCCCGCGCCACCCTCCGCAACCTCGCCATCAGCACACTCCACAGCGGCCGGGTCCATAGGGAGGTGGCGGCGTGATGTCAAGTTCACCATCCACAGGCCGGCAGTTGTCCACAGATCGCCGAACGGCCCTTGTTTCCGGGGCGGCGCCGGTAGGATGGAACCGGGGACGCCCCCCGGGAAGGGCGGGGGCTGCTTTCGGTGTCTGGGCGGTGTCCACAAAGGATTTCTGCCGCCTCCTCCGCGCCGCCCTTCTGGGCGCCGCGGCCGAACTCGCCGCCCTTGCCCTCATGGCCACCGCCGCCTGGCTGCTGCTGCGCGCCGCCGAACGACCTCCGCTCGGCGACCTCACCGTTGCCATCGTTGCCGTTCGGACCCTCGCGCTGCTCAGGGGTGGCCTGCGGTACGCCGAACGGCTCGCCGGGCACGAGGTCGTCCTCCGGTGGCTCGGGTCGCTGCGGGCCCGCGTCTACCAGGCCCTGATCCCGGGAACCCGGTACTCCGGCGGCGACCTCCTCACCCGGCTGGTGTCCGATGTGGACGCCCTCCAGGACGCCGTCCTGCGGTGGCTTCTGCCCGCCGGGGTTGCCGGGGTCGTCGGCGCGGTCGCCGTCGTCGTCACGGCCACCGCATCGATGCAAGCAGCCGGGGTGCTCGCCGCCGGGCTGCTGGTGGCCGGGGCGCTCCTCCCGTGGCTCGTCGTCCGGCTCACCGCCGAAGCCGCGCGGGAGAACGCCCCGAAGCGGGCCGAACTCGCCGAACGTGCCGTGGAGCTCGTCACCGGGCGCCGGGAGCTCGTCGCCGCGGGCGCGCTCGACGAGCACCAGCGCCGGGCCACGCACGTCGTCGACGACATCGCCGCCGGTGAACGGGCGAACAGCAGCAAGACGGCCCTGCTCACCTCCGCCGGGGTGCTCGTCCAGCTCGGCACCACCGTTGCCGTCGCCCTGCTGTGCGGCGCATCACGGCCCTCGACCGCCGCGTTCACGCTGGCCGCCCTCGCGGCCTTCGAGGTCGTGCTCCCGCTCATCGGAGCCGCTCGGCGCGTGCCGGAGATCCGGGCCTCCGCCTCCCGGGTGCGCGCCGTGCTGAGCGAACCCCCGGTACCGAACGGGACCCGGATCGCCGGGGAAGGCCATTTCCGGCTGGAGAAAGCCGGCGTGCGCCACCCCGGGCGGGCGCCCGCGCTCAAGGACGTCGACCTCGACCTGCCGCCCGGCAAGCGCGTCGGGATCCTCGGCCCCAGCGGTGCCGGGAAGACCACCCTGCTGCGGCTGCTGCTCGGCAGCCGCCCCGCCACCGACGGCCGGGTCACCCTCGACGGCCACCCGCTGGGCGACTACGCCGGCCTGCCCGCGATCATCTCGGGCGCCGAGGCCGACGCCCACGTCTTCCACACCACCGTCCGCGAGAACCTCCTGCTCGCCAAGCCGGACGCGAGCGACGAAGAACTCCGGGCAGCCTGCGAGACCGCCGGGTTCGACCTGGACCTCGACCGCGACACCGGCCCGGACGGCGAGGCGCTGTCCGGTGGCCAGCGGCAACGGCTGGTCCTCGCCCGGGCCGTCCTGGCCGCGCCGAAGGTCCTAGTGCTCGACGAGCCGGTCGAAGGCCTCGACCCCGCGCACGGCGACGCCGTCCTGAAGCGAGTCCTCGCGCAGGCGAAGGGCAGCGTGGTGCTCGTCACCCACCGCCCCGAGCACCTCGACGGCTTCGACGAGGTGCTCACCCTCGAGGACGGGCGAGCACTTCCCGCATCGGCGGCCGGTCGGCGACGCGGACCTCCGTGACGTCCGGCAGCCACTCCTCGCCGACCTGCACGAACTGGGTGAACGGCGCGTCGGCGGCCGGGACACCGCAGCGGCTCAACGCCGTGCCGAGGATCTGGCGGGACATCACGCCGAGCTGGGGCAGCGAGCGGTTCCGGTGCTTGCGGACGCCGAGGTTGACCTGCGCGAGCCCGTCGAGGCCGTAGCGGGCCTCGGCGTCGAGCAGGAGCCCGATCTCGACGCCGTAGCCGGCCGCGAACGGCACCGACTCGAGGAACTCGCGCGTGCCCGCGTACTCGCCGCCGAGCGGCTGGATCAGCCCGCCGAGGGCAGGCCGCAACGCCGAGAGCACCGGCCGCGCCAGCAGCTCGGTGACGCGCCCGCCGCCGGAGCTCTCCAGCCGCAGCGGGCGGCGGTAGAAGCCCTTGACCAGGTGGACGCCGCTTTCGGTGACCAGCGGCCCGAGCAGCGACGGCACGAACGCCGGGTCCGGGCCGACGAGGTCGGAGTCGAGGAAGACGACGAAGTCGCCGCTGGTCGCGGCCAGCGACCGCCACAGCACCTCGCCCTTGCCGGGCACCGGCGGCAGGTCCGGCAGGACGTCTTCGCGCCGCACGACCCGCGCGCCCGCGGCCTCGGCGACCCGCGCGGTGGCGTCCGTGGACCCCGAATCCAGCACGACCAGCTCGTCGACGACCGAGCCGACCAGCGGGCGCACCGACGCGACGACGTCGCCCACGGTCCGCTCTTCGTCCAGGGCCGGTAGCACCACCGAAACCGTCCGGTCACCCTTCGCGGCCATGATGTCCCCGGGCGTCCAACCGGGTTCCTGCCACGTACGCCGCTCGAACCAACTCACGAGTCACGATCGTGCCATGCTGGGGGCACTGCCACGGAGGAGGAGGACCACTTGATCGCGCTGCTTGTCCGGTTCGTGCTGGGACCGCTCGTCAGGGCGGTGTACCGGCCCGAAGTGCACGGTGTGGAGAACGTGCCCACCACGGGGCCGGTGCTCCTGGCGGCCAACCACCGCGCCGCCCTCGACACCGGCGTGATCACCTTCGCGACCCCGCGGCAGGTCAAGTTCCTCGGCAAGGCCGAGTACTTCGTCGGCAAGGGCCTCAAGGGCAAGGCGCTGGCCGGGTTCCTCGGCGGCCTCGGGTACGTCCCGGTCGAGCGCGGCAACGCCCAGGCCGGGCTCGCCGCGCTGGAGGCGGCCCGCAAGGTGCTCGACGCGGGTGGGGTCTTCGCGATCTACCCGGAGGGCACCCGCTCGCTGGACGGCCGGCTGCACCGCGGCCACACCGGCGTGGCGGCGCTGGCCCTGGCGACCGGCGCGAAGGTGGTGCCCGTCGCGCTGACCGGCACCGAGAACCTCCAGCCGAAGGGCGCGAAGATCCCGCGCCTGGCCAAGATCGGCATCACGTTCGGCAAGCCGCTGGACTTTTCGCGCTACGAAGGCCAGGACTACGCGCCCGCGATCCGCCGCTCGGTCACCGACGAGGTGATGTACGCGATCCTGGAGATCTCCGGCCAGGAGTACGTCGACACCTACCACAAGCGGCCGAGCGAAGGCGTGGCCTGACCGTCAGCCGAGCACCTTCACGACGACCTGCTCGTGGTCGACCGTGTAGGCCAGGTACTCGAACTCCAGCCCGGCCCGCTCCACGTGCTCCAGCCACGCCCGGTGCTCGTGCTCCTGCCAGCCGCTGTAGTTGAAGTACTCGTCGAACACCACGATCGAGCCCGGCCGCAGGCGCGGGCCGACGAGGTCGAGCACGGTCTTCGTCGAGGAGTACAGGTCGCAGTCGACGTGCAGCAGGTCCACCGGCCCGGGGTGCTCTTCCAGGAAGCCGGGGAGCACGTCGTCGAACCAGCCGACGACGAGCTCGGCGCCCGGCACGTCGGGGAGGCTGTCCATGTCGAACGTCCCGGCGGGGTACCCCGAGCGCCAGGTTTCCGGCAGGCCCTCGAACGAGTCGAAGCCGTACACCGACTCGCCGCCGCGGGCGTTGGAGATGATCTTCAGCGTGGTGCCCGAGTACACGCCGAACTCGAGCGCCAGGCCGCCTTCGGGAGCGAGCGACAGGCCATACTCCAGCGTGCTGTGCGGCGACGGGAACGGCCGGGCGGACTTCATGTGGTCCCGGACGAACGCGGCACTGCGCTGCGCGGCCTCGGCTTCCCCCGCGAACTCCAGGTCACGGCGGACACGGTGCTCGACGTGGCCGATGTGCTCGATGACCCGTTCGACCACCCGGCCGGCCTGGCTGCTGGTTTCCGCGGGCAGCTGCCGCCGCAGCTCGGCGACCTCCCGGCTCAGGTCGTCCAGCTTGGCCGACTGCTCCGCGAAGTACCGGCCGACCGCTTCTTCGACCGCCCGCGCGACCTTGTCGCGCAGGGAACGGCGAAGCCGGTCGGCCCGCAGGCTCCGGCGGATGAGGTCGCGCATGGCTATGTCCTTCCGATCCACGTCCAGGCTCCGGTCCGCGACGCTCACACCCTCATCGAGGAGGGCAGCAGGGTCCGCATGATCCGGCGGCAGGGCTCTTCGACGAACCGGTACACCAGGTGGGCACTCAGCACCGCCAGCCCGATCGCCACGAGCACGGTAAGCCGGTACGGCCAGCTCTGCCACCCGGACAGGTCATCGGGGATGACGAACTTCGTGGAAATCACCTTGCGTGCCAGGTCGAGGAACAGCCAGTGCACCATATACAGCGCGAAGGAGATCTTCCCGCCCCACACCAGCACCCGGCCGGCCAGCAGCCGGGTCGCGGGGTCCCGGCGGCTGACCGCCAGCGAGCCGATCAGCAGCAGGAACAGCGGCACCACGATCACGGTCTCGGTCGAGCCCCACATCAGGTGGCCGTTGATCCGCCAGTCCTGATCGAAGCGGAACCGCGGCGCCGGGTCCCACCGCTGCACGGCGTAGACGACCACGACGATCGCCAGCAGGATCGCGGTCGGCTTCAGGAACCACGGCAGCTTCACCGTCGCGCCGTGCCGCATCACCAGCAGGGCGACCACCGCCCCCGCGAAGAACTCGCTGAGCACCCGCAGCGGGACGATCCCCGCGACGATCGTGTCGCCGTTCCACAGCAGGTCGCTGCCGTCCTGGAACCCCATGCCGATCACCACCATCGGCACCACGAGGATCCCCGCGGTCACCAGCAGGGCCCGGGTGCTGACGTGGACGAGCATCCGGGCCAGCAGCACCACCAGCACGGTGAAGACCAGGTAGGCCAACCATTCGGCGCTCAGCGACCAGTCGACCGGGTTCCAGTCGTGGTGGGCCGTGCTCCAGGCGTGCACCAGGAACACGTGCGAGAGGAAGCGGGACGGGTCCAGCGCACCCTGCAGCCGCCCGTCGTTGTTCGCCTCCAGCGAGAAGGCGTGGTAGGCCCCCCACACGAGCAGCATGAAGAACAGCACCGGCCAGATCCGGGACAGCCGCAGCCACAGGAAGCCGGCCATCTTCTTCGGTCCCCAGTTCTCGGCCATCCGGTCGAGGTGGGTGAAGGTCAGGATGAACCCGCTGAGCACGAAGAACAGGTCCACCCCGAGGTAGCCCACGTTGAACAGCGGGACCAGCGGGTAGAGGAACCCGAACGACTTCAGCAGCTCCGGCCGGAAGTGGAAGGCGAGCACCCACAACGCGGCCACCGCGCGGATGCCGGTGAGCTGGCCGATGTGCGCCCCCGGCCGGGCGGACCGGGCCGGTTTCGCGTCGGTCTTCGGCGTCGCGGCGACCCCGTCGGCGGCGACGGCCGCCACCGGCGCCGCCGACGACGGGCTCGCCGTCAGCACACGGCCGTTTTCTGCGTCCATCGTCGGGCTTCCTCCGCGGTTACGGGTGTTCGATCTGGGCCGGCGAGCTCGGCCGGGTCACTTCCGGCTGACCACGGAGAAAACCACACGCCCCGGTGCGCTCATCGAGAGGGTCCGCGCTTGCAGCGGCCGCCCGGCCAGCGCGACGGACGGGTCCTGCGGCGCGGAGACCATCAGCGGCGCGTCACTGTGCGTCCAGGGCAGCCGGAACGACTCGCCGTCCAGGCCGGCCGACAGGTCGCCCGGCTTGAAGAGGAACCCCCACACCTTCTCGGTCAGCGACTGCTCCGGGTACACCCGGGCGACGACCACGCCGTCGGCGGCCGTGGGCACCGGGACGGACTGCCCGGCGGCCACCTGCGTGCTGGACAGCTCCCGCTCGGCGCCGCAGCGGTTCGGGCCGCGTTCGAGCAGCAGCCACTTGTCCGTGGAGTCCACCATGGAGTAGCGGCAGGTCTCGGCGAGCTCCGCGCGCGGCGGGTCCCAGAGCGCGAACCGGCCGTCGAGCGTCGTCCGGGTGTTCTCGCGGATGATGAACCGGGGGGCGTTGGCGTCGTCGGCGATCCAGGACTCGTTCATCTTGTCGAGGAGCTCGGTGTAGGCGCCGTAGTTCAGCAGGGTCGGCGGGATCGCCGCGTTCAGGTTGTAGGTCCAGCCGATGGCCTGGTCGAACGGCTCGGCCCGGACCGATTGCGTGCCGATCCGGGTCAGGAACCGCTGCGGGATTTCGGTGCGCTGCCGCAGCTGCGCCCGCGCGTCCTCCTGGACGGCGTCCCGGTGCGAGCCGGAGGCGACGATGGTGGCGCCTTCGGCGAAGGTGTGCAGGGACCGCGCCGGGTCGATCACCCACAGGCCGCCGCCGAAGCTGGCCGCCTGTGCCAGCAGCGAGATGGCCGCGACCACCGCCAGCACCGCGCTGCGCCGCAGCACGGCGACCAGCACGGCGAGCGCGAACAGCACGGCGAAGTACTGCGCGGAGTGCGAGTCGTGCCGCACGAACCCCTGCTTGAACAGCAGCCAGCCGCCGGCCAGCAGGCCCAGCCACAGCGGCCAGCGCGAGCCGTCCGCCTTGATCCTGGCCACGGCGACGGCCAGCACGATCGTCACCGCGGCGGCGACCAGGTACTCCCACGCGGCGTTCGTCGGTTCCAGGCCCATCGACTGCGCGTGCCCGCTGCCGACCGAGAGCGCGCGGACGACGTACTGCACCACCTGCGTCGGCGGCTGCCCGGCGACGATCCAGAGCAGGATCAGGCCGACGAGGCCGGAGACCGCGAACTCCGCGAACTCCCGCAGCCGCCTGCCGGGCCGGACGAGCACCGCGCCCAGCACGATGGGGCCGCACATCAGGCCCACCGAGAACTTGGTCAGCAGCATGGCGGCGACCACCAGGCCCATGACCACCGGGAACGACCGTTCCGCCCACTTCGGCAGCAGGCCGAGGGCGTGGCAGATGGCCAGCACCGCGACGAACCCGGGCGTGGCGGTGATGACGCTGGTCAGGGGCACGATGCTGAAGCTGAGCGCGATCACCCCGCAGGCCACCCACGCCCACCGGGTGCCGATCCGGCCGCGGAACGCCTGGAAGCAGGCGGCGAGGCAGCCGGTCGTGAACACGAACCAGAAGAGGAAGCCGACGAGCACCTCGGCCCGGACCGTGGTGGACGGGATCGCCAGGAAGTACAGCGGCCCGTAGGTCGTCGAGATCCGGTCGCCGAAGCTCAGGCCGAGGTGCCGCGCCATCGCGATCAGGAGGCCGTAGTCGTAGTCGCCCTTGGGTTCGATGGGCGAGAACGCCGGCAGCTGCCAGGTGAGGACGGTGAGCAGCCCGCTGATCAGGAGCGTCGCCCGCGAGGGGGCCTCGACGACGAGACGCCAGGCCCGGAAGCGCTCGGTGAGCCGCCGCGACCCGGTGGGCCGGGCGGCTTCCTCACCAACGGGGGCGTCTTCCTGGCCGGTCACCGGCGCTGGGTCCTTGACCAGGTCTTTCATCGTGGTTCTCCTGAAGGGCGGCACGACCCGCGGCACCGGCCGCGGGGACGGATCCGGGCGGGTTTCAGAGCACCGAGCGCGGGAACTTCGGCTTCGGGTCGAACTTCACACCGCGCAGCAGCGCCTTCACGATCCGCAGCCGCAGCGACCGGGAGACGTGGCCCTGCGCCATGCCCTTGAGCACGCGGACGGCGAACCCGGCGGCCGCGAACGGGCTTTCGTGGTGCAGCCGGTAGGAGAGCTCGTTGCGGGCGCCGTACTCGTACTTCCAGACGTTCTGGTGGTTGATCTGGCCGAAGTTCACGCCCCGGTTCTCCGGGAGGTCGTGCACGACGACGCTGGTCAGCACCTGGACACCGGGCGCGGCCTGCGCGACGCGCAGGGTGTACTCCATGTCGTCGAACCAGATGAAGTAGTCGGTCAGCGGCAGCCCGAAGCGGGTCAGCGTCCAGCGCGGGATCAGCACGGACACGAACGAGCAGTGGTTGACCAGCACGGCCTGCTGCCCGAGCGAGAGCAACCGCCCCCAGTCCCAGGTCGTGCCCGGGTTGTTCATCTCGCAGATGCCGCCGTCGGTCCACTTGACCACCGAGCAGGCGAACGGCATCTGGTGGCCGAGGGTCTGTTCGGCCTTGTCGAGCCCGTTGACCATCTCCTCGAGGGCGTCCGGCTGCGGGTAGCAGTCGTCGTCCATGATCCAGAGGAAGTCGGCGCCCAGCTCGTAGCCCTTGGCCATGCCCGCCGAGAAGCCGCCGGCGCCGCCGGTGTTCTCGGTCAGGCGCAGCACGGTGACCCGCGGGTCGGTCGCGTACGACGCGAGCAGCGTGTCGGTGCCGTCCGTCGACGCGTTGTCGACCACCACGAGCCACTCGGGCGCGTGGGTCTGGGCCAGGATGTGGTCGAGCACCTTGCGGAGCTTGTCCTTGCGGTTGTAGGTGACGACGACCGCGGCGACCTTGTTCACTGCTTCCACCCTCGGTACAGCTCCTCGGCCCAGGCGCTGGCCTTGGGCAGTTTGGCAAAGGCTTCGTTCTTGGCGGCCTGCTCCTCGAACCAGCGCTTGCGCTGGTCGGGCGAAGACATCATGGTCCGGATCTTCTCGGCCGCCTGCCGGACGAAAGCGTACGGGTGCCGCGGGGCGAGCAGTCCCTCGGGGACCACCGAAGCCTGCGAGCCGACGTCGGAGGAGAGCACCGGGACCCCGGCGGCGGTCGCCTCGAAGGTCGTCAGGGTCAGGCCCTCGTTCTCCGAGGTGATGACCAGGACGTCGGACTCGGCCAGGGTGTCCTTGACCGGGTGGTCGGCCGCGCGGACCTCGAGCACGTCGGCCAGGCCGAGCCGGCCGCGCAGGGCGTGCACCTCGTCCGCGAGCGGGCCGTCGCCCTGGACGATGAACCGCACCGGGACCGGCGACGACTTCTTGAGCTCGGCGGCGAGCTTCATGAACACGTGCGGCCGCTTCTGCTGGTGGAAGCGGCCGATGTAGGTCACCGTGAACGGCGTGGTCTTCGCCTCGGTGCCGGCGGTGCCCGAGGTGATACCGGCCGTGGTGGCGTTCGCGAGGGTGGCGAGGACCACCTTGTCCGCCGCGATGCCCTGGCGGTGGATGAGGTAGTCGCGCAGCTGCGGGGAGATCACGTGGTGCTGGTCGATCATCGCCGACACCTGGACGGCGTGGTCGACGAAACCGCCGGTCCGCCACTCCAGGACGTGCTGCGAATCGACGACCGGGACGTCCGGCCAGACCGACTTCACCCAGGACAGCCGGTCGTAGAGCCAGGTGTTGTGGTGCACGTGGATGCCGCGGATGTCGAAGGCCGTGAACAGCCCGCTGAGCACCTGGGAGTCGGTGCCCAGCTTGATCGGGTGGGTGATCGGGACGAACACCACGTCGTCGAACTCGGGCCGGGTGATCCACGGGTGGGCCGAGTCCCGGTCGGTGATGACGATCGGGACGAACCCGGCCTCCTTGGCGAGCTGGATGCAGTCCAGCGCCCAGCGCTCCGCGCCGCCGAGCTCGAGCCAGTGCAGGCCGAACATGATGGCCGGCGGGGCGGTGGTGGCCGCGCGGTGGTAGTTCGTGTTGCCGGCGACCGGCAGCCGCCGCGGCAGCTGCGTGGAGCGCATGCGCCGCTCGACGACGTCGGTCCGCAGCTGGCGCAGGTGGTCGTACTGGAACGTCGCCCGCGACCGGACCAGCTTCTTGGCCTTGCCGATCGGGCCGCGGAGCTGCTGGTAGCCGTTCTGCACGACCGGCTTGCCGCCGACGTCGATGACGAGGTCCACGAAACCGCCCGGCGCCTGCGTGCCGGGTTCGGGCGCGACCAGGCTGCGCACCACCACCGAACCGACCGACTCGCGGTCCTGGGTCCAGCCGATGTGCAGGCAGCGTTCGTCGCTCAGCGACGGGTAGCCGAAGTGCAGCGCCCGGACGACGGTCAGGCGCAAGGTCGCGCCGCGCCGCACCAGGGCGTGGTAGTTGGCCGCGCCGATGACCAGCCGGCGCTCCCGCTCGTCGAGGGCACCGTCCCCGACGAGACCGACGCCACGGTCATCGACTACTTCGAACGTCTCAGTCAGCAACTCGGTACCCACGCCCGCCCCATCAGTCTGTTTCCCTTTCGGAAAGCTTTGACCAACCACGAAACATTGCTGCCACGAAGCTGGCGGAAAACGGTATTCCCGGCTTCGGGGCGAGCGCCGAACTGACCCCCGACGGCGCTACACGGAACCACACTATAGGGGGCAAAAGTCACCCATCTGCGCGCGGGTTCCGGTTGCGGACGGTGACTACACATTCGGCCAGCAAACTCGAAGGATCCTACCTGAATCGCCACGCAGCTCGTTTCGGGCCGCCGAACCGGGCCGACTGGGCCGACCGCGCCGGCCGGATCCGCAGGTCGGGGCGGCCCTGTGCGCCTTCGCCGGGCCAGCTGCGGTCCGAGGCGCCCGCCGCTCGTCACTTTTTGTTGCCGCAGGACAACTCACGCGGATTTAAAGCGCACGAATTGCACAACGGCGTTGCCGAAACACGCCGGTAACACCGGCGAATCTCCGCCCCCGTGCCGCCCGCCGCGCGCCCGCGCCGGAGCCGCCGGTTCCGGCGCGGGACGTCGGCCGGCCGATCAGATCCCCGGCGCTTCCTTCGCCCACTTCGGCGGCGCGGGCGGCTCGTACGTCTCGAACCGGTCGAGCAACGCGGCCGGGTCGGCGTCGGCGAGCAGGAGCTGCCGGTAGCCGTCCTTGAGGAAACCCTCGGTGACCATGTGGTCGGCGAAGGTCATCAAGGGCGCGTAGTAGCCGTCGACGTCGATCAGGCCGATCGGCTTGCCGTGCAGGCCGAGCTGGGCCCACGTCCAGACCTCGAACAGCTCTTCCAGGGTGCCCGCCCCGCCCGGCAGCGCGACGAAGCCGTCGGAGAGCGCCGCCATCTTCGCCTTGCGCTCGTGCATGTCCGCGACGACGTGCAGCTCGGTCAGCCCGGCGTGGGCGATCTCGACGCTCGACAGCGCCTCCGGGATCACGCCGATCACTTCGCCGCCCGCGGCCAGCGCGGCGTCGGCGACCACGCCCATGGTGCCGACGCTCGCGCCGCCGTAGACCAGCCCGATGCCGCGCTGGGCCAGCAGCTTCCCGAGCGCGGCCGCCTGCTCGGCGTACCGCGGCGAGAAACCCATCGACGACCCGCAGAAAACACAGATCCGCCGCATCAGTGCGTGTCCTCCCACGCCTGGTAGGACTCCTGCACCACGCGGACGGCGTCGTCGATGTCGTCGGTGACGTGCAGCAGGTCGAGGTCGTGCGGGCTGATCTTGCCTTCGGCCAGCACCGAGTTCTTGATCCAGTCGTAGAGCCCGCCCCAGTAGTCGCTGCCGAACAGCACCACCGGGAACTTGGTGACCTTCTTGGTCTGCACCAGCGTCAGCGCCTCGAACAGCTCGTCGAGCGTGCCGAAGCCGCCGGGCAGGCAGATGAAGGCCTGCGAATACTTGATGAACATCGTCTTGCGGGCGAAGAAGTAGCGGAAGTTGACGCCGAGGTCGACCCACGGGTTCAGGCCCTGTTCGAACGGCAGCTCGATGCCGAGCCCGACGGAGAAGCCGCCGGCCTCGGCCGCGCCGCGGTTGACCGCCTCCATCGCGCCCGGGCCGCCGCCGGTCATCACGGCGAAGCCGGCGTTGGCCAGCGCGCCGCCGATCTTGCGGCCGAGCTCGTACTCCGGGTTGTCACGCTTGGTGCGCGCCGAGCCGAACACGGTGACCGCGCGCGGGACCTCGGCGAGCGCGCCGAAGCCCTCGACGAACTCGGCCTGGATCCGCAGGACCCGCCACGGGTCGGTGTGCACCCAGTCGCTCGGGCCGCGCGAGTCCAGGAGCCGCTGGTCGGTGGTGCTGCCCTGGTCGCGGCGGTCGCGGCGCAGCACGACCGGGCCCTTGTGCCGCTCCACCGGGCGTTCGGGGTACTGGCCGTCCGGCCATTCAGACTGTTCGCTCACTTCCCCATGCTACGGCCTCGCCGCCAGGGAGAATGCGAGAAGCGCGGTCGAGGTGAAGTCGATGGCGGGCTCGTTGCTGGGCCATGAACTCAGGTCGTCCGCGTAGCGACTTCCCTGGCCGTCGAAGGGTTCATACGGACGGGTGCATTCCTTCGCCCCCGCCGGGAAGGACAGGTCGGCGAAGTTCCCCTCGCCGTTCGGGCCGTTCACGACCGCGCCGTAGAGCACTTTCGACGGCCCGGCGAGGTTGGCGGCCTGGTGGTGGGGACACTGCGGGGACGTCGTACCGGCGCCGACCACCAGCGAGACGCCCCAGGCGTTGGCCCCGAGGGTGAAGTTCCGTTGCTGCGCGCCGAACGCGGCGTACCGCGCATCGCCGGTGACGCGCTGGTACAGCCGGGCCGTCGCGGCGAAGCCGAAGCTCTTGCTGGCGGCGTCGAAGTCGGTGATGTCGACGGCCGTCCGGAATGGACTCGTCTTCGCCGCCTCGACGCCGGAGTCGAGCTGGCGCCGCAGGTCGGCGGCCAGGTCGCGGACGCCGAGCGCCGCGCCCGGGACGCCGCTGCGCAGCAGGACGGCCAGGTCGGCGTGGGCGAGCGCGCTGGTGTCGTAGAGGTTCAGCGTGCTCGTGTCGCCGCTGCCGATGTACGCCTTCGCCCACTTCGCCGCGTCACGGGCCCAGCCGTTCGCGCGCGGGTCGTCCAGCGCCCGCGCGGCCAGGGCGAGCTGGGTCGCCCCCAGCTCCAGGTCGTCCTCCCACGACGATTCCGGGTAGTAGGCGTGCGGGAACGCGGTGACGAGCTCGCCGACACCGGACGTCTTGGCCTGCGCGAAGACCACCGCCGCCTCGGCGAGGTAGTGGCGGGCGAGCCGCGGGTCGCGGTGGGCGTACACCTGCGCGCCCAGCGCGAACGCCGCGGCGACGCGGCCGGCGAGGTTCGGGGACAGCGGCGCACCCGCCGGCGCCGCGGGGAACACCGGGCGGTACTTGACGAAGTAGGCCGGGTCGCCGGGCTTGACGTCGAGGGCGTCGTCGTCCTGCGGGTTGCGCCAGACGTCGTGATCGCCGAGGAAGCCGAACTCCTCGCTGCCGGTGCCGATGCCGACCTGGGCGTAAAGGGTCTTCGTGCGGCTGTCCCAGACCTTGTCGAGCCAGTCGAGGCCGAACCGGACCTCCTTGGCCAGCACGGGATCGGGGTCCTCGCGCAGCACGAACCCGAGCTCGGCCAGCGAGTACGCGGTGTTGGAGGTGAACTTGACGAAGTCGCCGGCGTCGACCCAGCCGCCTTCGACGTCGACCGGGCCGCCCTGCGGCTTCAAGGGCTCGACGATCTCGTCGCCGCCTTCGCCGGCGAACTTCGGCTCCGCGTAGACGGTCGCCGTCCGGTCGGCCAGGTGCGAAGGCTTGCGGTCGAGCCGGCCGGGGACGACGTCGTGGCCGTCGCGCTGGGCTTGGAAGAACTCGGTGGTGGCGCGCACGAGCGGGCGGAACAGCCGTCGCGCCGTGTCGATCCGGAAGGGCGGCGACGTCGCACCCGCCGCCTTGACCCGGTACGTGCCCGGTCTGTCCAAACCGGACAGGTCCAGGTCGAACACCGCCGGGTAGCGCGCGTTCCAGGCGCCGAGGCTCGCGCCGGTGCGGCCTTCGCGGACCGGGTGGCCGCGCTCGTCGACGACGGTGAACTTCCCCGCCGCGCCGCCGAGCAGGTACGCGTGCTTCGCCTCGCCCAGTGCGTAGCCGACCTGGTCGACCCGGACCTCCGCCGGAGCGGGCGCGGCCTCGGCCGGTGCGGCCGCGAGGGGCACGGCGAGCGCGGCCGCCGTCGCGAGGGGAAGCAGGCGCATGATCGGCCTCCGCTTTGTTAGGAAAGTTTCCTATTTAGCGGAGAACGCTATCCCGGTGCGGCCGGAGGCGTCAATATGTCCGTTTCCGCGGCCGCCGCACCGATGACCTACCGTGGGGAGATGACCGAACCGCTCGGCGCGCGGATCCGGCGGTTGCGCACCGACCGCGGCTGGACCCAGCGCGAGCTGGCCGAGCCGGGCTACGACCGGGGCTTCCTGGCGAAGGTGGAAACCGGCAGCCGCCCGCCGTCGGAGGAGATGCTGGCCTACCTGGCGCAGCGGCTCGGCCTGACCGTCGACGAGCTGCGGTTCGGCCGCCCGCCCGGCGTCGCCGACGAGCTGCGCGCGGCGCTGGACGAGGGCTACCGCGACCTGGAGCAGGGCCGGATCGCCGTCGCGGAGGAGCGGTTCGCCGCGGTGGGCAAGCAAGCGGCGGGCTACCACCTCGACGACGTCGAGTGCTACGCCAGGTTCTGCCAGGCAGAGGTGAAGTGGCAGCTGTTCGACGTCTCGGGGGCGCAGCGGGCGCTGGAGCACGCGGAGGAGCTGGCCGGGGCGGCACCGCCGTGGCTGGCGGCGATGATCGTGCACCGGTGGTCGGGCTGCCGGTTCCAGAGCGGCGACCCGGGCCCGGCGATCGCCCGGATCGAGGCCGGGCTGGCGGCGGGGCCGGCCGACCCGGACGCCGAGCTGTGCCTGCTCACGGCGTTGATCCACCCGCTGGTGGAGATGGGCGGCCTGCACCGGGCCCGCCGCGCGGCCGAGGACGGCCGCCGGCTGGCGCGGGCGGCGACGCGGCCGGACTTCGTCGCGCGGTTCCACCGGCAGGCGTCGCAGGTGTGGCAGGCGACCGGCCACGCCGACCGGGCGGACGAAGACCTGACCGAGGCGTGCCGGCTGTTCGCGTCGGTGGGGTTCGACCGCGACGCGGCCCGCTGCCGCTGGGCCCGCGGCTACCTGCTGCGCCACCTGGGCCGGCTCGACGAGGCCCGCGCGGAACTGACGGTGGCCCGCGACCAGCTGGCGGCGATCGGCGCGGACGAGGGCTTCGCCGGGGCGACGCTCGAACTGGC
Source organism: Amycolatopsis sp. NPDC005003 (assembly GCF_053600695.1). Taxonomy (NCBI): domain Bacteria; kingdom Bacillati; phylum Actinomycetota; class Actinomycetes; order Pseudonocardiales; family Pseudonocardiaceae; genus Amycolatopsis; species Amycolatopsis sp. NPDC005003. The sequence goes on from NZ_JBSGAI010000050.1 coordinate 21,765, forward strand.
CGAGGTCCGGCTCCGGCAGGGCGCGCCTTCCGAAGCGGCTGCGCTCGTGGCGGAGGTCCGGGAGCTGCTGTCCCGCGACGTCGAGTCGCTGGCCGAGGCGACGAGCCTGCTGGGCCAGACCGCCGCGGTCCAGGGCGACGCGGAGACGGCGGCCCGGCTGCTGCGCGAGGCGTTCGAGATCCAGACGCGAGCATCCCTGCACGGCGCGGCGGTCTCGACGGCCCTCCGGCTCGGCGACGCGCTCCGACAACGTGGTCACCTCGACGAAGCCATCGAGGCCTACTGCCGCGGCCTCGACTCGGCCGCCACCGACACCTGACCGTGTCGCCCCTCCAATCACGCATGATGCCCCTCCAATCACGCGAAATGCCCCTCTGATCACGCGCGATACCCCTCCCGCCGCCGGAACTCGCGTGATCCAAGGCGGAACTCGCGTGATCGAGCGCGTAACTCGCGTGACTGGGCGGGTATCTCGCGTGTCTGGAAGGGCATCTCGCGTGTCTGGAAGGGCATCTCGCGTGCTTGGGGGGTCGACACGGGCGGACCAGTGGGCTTGGTGGTTCGGGCCGGGGGAACTTCCTACGAAAGTCTGGTGAATTGGTTCAGACCAGTCTGGCGGGTGGCCTGGACCTGGGGTTTTGGTCCGCGGCGGGCGATCGTGGCCGGGGTGCGCTGCTCCGTTCGGCCCATTGACCCGCGTGGGGGTGGAACCTTTACTCGGACGCGTCCGGGGCGATAACAGCAGTTATTGCGCCGGGCACACTCCTCCCCGGTCCCCGGAAAGGTTCCCCATGAGATCCCCACGTGGGCTGGCGGCGATCGCCGGCCTGGCCCTCACCTTCGCGGTGCCGGCGATCCCGGCCACCGCCGCTCCCGTACCTCCCGCCGCCACCCCGCCCGAGGCGCTCGCCGCCCGCGCCGCCGACCAGGCTGCCCTCAGCGGCGCCGACCGGCTCGCGAAGGGCGCCGGGGAGGCCTTCGTCCGCACCGGGGTCACCCCGGGTGGCGGCGGGCTCTACTACGCCTCCTACCAGCGCACTTACCACGGCCTGCGGGTGGCCGGCGGCGACGCGGTGGTCGTCGCCGACGGCGCCGGGCGCGTCCGCGGCACCGAAGCCGCGCACACCGCCCCGATCACCGTCGGCACGCAGGCCGCCCTGAACGCCGAGCAGGCCATGAAGATCGCGAAGAGCAGACTCTCCACAGTGGACGCGGCAGCGGCGCCGGAGCTGGTCGTGCTGGCCGGGGACGCCCCGAAGCTCGCCTACGAGGTCGTCGTCGGCGGCCGCGACCGGGGCAAGCCCTCCCGCCTGCACGTCTTCGTCGACAGCACGACCGGGAAGGTCCTCGACACGCGTGACGACGTCCGCGAAGCGGGCACCGGCAACTCCTTCTACGCCGGCACCGTCTCGATCGACACGTCCGGCTCCGGCAGCTCCTACTCGATGACCGACCCCGGGCGCCGCGGCATCGCCTGCGGCCGCGAAGGCGGCTCGATCTTCACCAAGAGCAGCAACACCTGGGGCAACGGCTCCGGCACGGACCTGGAAACCGGCTGCGTCGACGTCCTCTACAGCGTCCAGACCGAGTGGAAGATGCTCGCCGACTGGCTCGGCCGCACCGGCATCGACGGGGCGGGCGGCGGGTTCCGCGCGAGCGTCGGCCTCAACGACGTCAACGCCTACTGGGACGGCTCCTCGACGCACTTCGGGCACTCGCAGGACAACCGCCGCCAGGCGACGCCGATGGACGTCGTCGGCCACGAGTTCGGCCACGCGATCTTCCAGACCACGCCGGGCGGCGCGGGCTCGGGCAACGAGAACGGCGGCCTCAACGAGTCCACCGGCGACATCTTCGGCGCGCTCACCGAGTTCTACGCCAACAACCCGAAGGACACGCCGGACTTCTCCGTCGGCGAGGGCGTCAACCTCGTCGGCCAGGGCCCGATCCGCTACATGGACAACCCGTCCAAGGTCGGCGACCCGAACTGCTACTCGGCTTCGATCCCGAGCACCGAGGTGCACGCCGCCGCGGGCCCGCAGAATCACTGGTTCTACCTCCTTTCCCAGGGCAGCGCGGCCAGCCCGACGTGCAACAACTCCACCGTCACCGGTGTCGGCATCCAGAAGGCGGGCAAGATCTTCTACAACGGCCTGCTGAAGAAGACCTCGTCGTGGAACCACCGCGCGGCCCGCAAGGCCACGCTGGAAGCGGCCGTCGCGCTGTTCCCGGGCAGCTGCACCGAGTTCGCCGCCACCAAGGCCGCCTGGGACGCCGTCAGCGTGCCCGCGGTCAGCGGTGAGCCCACCTGCACCGGCCAGCCGCCCGCCGGCAACGACTACTCGCTGACGCTGTCGCCGACCTCGGCGTCCGTCCAACCCGGACAGACGGCGACCACCACGGTGACCACCCGGATCACCTCGGGCACCGCCCAGACCGTGCAGCTGCTGGCCACCGGCCTGCCCAAGGGCGCGAAGGCGACGATCAGCCCGGCGAGCGTCCAATCCGGCGGCACGGCGACGCTGACCATCACCACCTCGGCGACCACGCCGCACGGCACCAGCCAGGTGACGGTCACCGGCGACGGCACCGACGCCGACCACACCGCGCAGTTCTCGCTCACCGTCGGCACTCCGCCGACCGGCTGCGACGGGCTCGCCGAATGGGACTCCGCCAAGGCGTACGTGCCGAACGACGTCGTCGGCCACAACGGTCACAAGTGGACGTCGCTGTGGTACTCGACCGGCGCCGAACCGGGCGCGCCCACGTCGTGGGCCGTCTGGAGCGACAGCGGCGTCTGCTGACCTACCCTGAACCGGTGGAAAGGCGGCCTGGGTGAGCGAGAGCGTCGGCGAACGCCTGCGTGAGCTGCGCACCGAACGCGGCCTCACACAGCGCGAACTCGCCGGGCCGCAGTACTCGGCGGCGTACGTGTCGTCGGTCGAGACCGGCGCCCGGACGCCGTCGGGCGACGCGCTGCGGTTCTTCGCCCGGCAGCTGGGCATCGACCCGGGCGAGCTGCTCGGCGGCCGGTCGCCGCGCGAGCTGCTCGAGCTGGACCTCGAGCTGATCGAGACGGCGGAACGGTTCCTGGCCGGCGACGCCCGCCGCGCGACCCCGCGGATGCAGCGGATCCGGCGCCGCGCCGAACGCCTGGACCGGCCGCGGCAGGCCGGGATCGCGCTGCTGTGGCTGGCCGGGTACTCGACCGGCGACGTCCGCACGAAGTACGTCGCCGAGGCCGAAACGGCCCTTGCGGGCGAGCCGCCGCCGGTGCGGGCGATGGTCGTGCCGCTGCGCGCGGCGGTGCTGACCGCGTGGGGCGAGGTGCAGTATTCGGTGCACCTGCTGGAAACCTGCCACGCCGAGCTGCTGCGCGACGGCTACCCGCAGCCGTCGATGCTGCTGACGCTGCGGGCCTGCCTGGCCGAGCGGCACCTGCGCCAGGGCGACCTGGAACGGGCCGCCGAGTACGCCGGCTCGGCGTTGCGGCTCACCCGTGGCGGCCCGGCGGTGCTCGCGGAGCTGACCCGCAGCCACGTCGAGGTGTGCCGCAGCCACCTGGCCGCGGACCGGTTCGCCGACGCCGCCGCGTCGGTCGCCGCGGCCTACGACCTGATGCAGGAACGGGCACTGCACCCGGCGATGGCGTACTGCCTGCTGGCCAGGGCCCGGGTCCGCGGCCGCTCGGGTGACGTCGAGGGCGCGCTGGCCGACCTCGGCGCGGCGCGGGAGACGGCGTGGCCGGACGACGTCCCGGCGATCACCGTCGAGCTCGCCGCGGAGTACCTCGCGGCGGGCCGGCTGGAGACGGCGGCGGCGCTGCTCGACCAGATCCGCCCGGCGATCGTGGCGGGCACGCCGCTGGCCGCGGAGCTGCGGCTGCAGCTGGGCTCGCTGGCCAGGGCCCGCGGGGACGCCCGGCGCGCGGCCGAGGACCTGCGGGCCGCCGTCGAGCTCGCCACCGGCCTGGGCGCGCGCGGGGTGCTGGTGCGTGCGCTGCGGCCGTTGAGCGAGCTGCTCGGCGAGACCGGGAAGCAGACGGAGGCGGCGGACGTGCTGCGGAACGGGCTGATCGCGCTGGGCGCGGAAGACGGGTAACCGGTTTCCGAGCGGTACCGGTGAATCCCGATGATCGAGATCGTCCGGCGTTCGGATGGTGTCCCCGACAATCCCTACGAAAGTCGTTCCGACGCGGAACGCGGCGGGAATGCCCTGCTGCGACGGGGTTTGTACGAATTGATCCGTGAATCCGTAACATACCGTTGGTCCGTTCGGCGCATTGACGCCCTGATCCACTGATCCTTTACTCGGATGCGTCCGGACGCATACCTCCTGTTGACCCCCCGGACACTTCTCCGTCTCCCCTTACCGGACCTCGATTCTGCCTTCATGGAAGGAAGACCTCGATGACCCATCGTGGGTTCAGCACGGGCTTGGCGGCCGCCGCCGGGCTCGCCATGACGCTCGCGTTACCGGTTACCCCGGCGAGCGCCGCTCCCCAAGCGCAGCCCGCCGCCCCCGAAGCGGCCGCCGCCCGCGCGGCCGACCGAGCCGCCGCCAGCGGTCTCGACGCCCTGCGTCGCGGCCCGGCCGAATCGTTCGAGCGCGTGGGGCTCACCGCCGGTGGCGGTGGCCTCTTCTACGGCGCCTACCAGCGCACCTACCAGGGCCTGCGGGTCGTGGGCGGGGACGCGGTGGTCGTCGCCGACGGCGCCGGGCGCGTCCGCGGCACCAGCGCCGCGGAGACCGCGCCCATCTCCGTCGGGACACAGGCACTGGTCGACGCGGCGAAGGCCGCGGCCACCGCACGCGCCCAGCTGCCCACTGTGGACAGTGTGAGCACACCGGAGAAGGTGGTGCTGGCCGGGACGAGCCCCAAGCTGGCCTACGAAGTCGTCGTCGCCGGGCGCACCGCCACGGCACCGAGCAACCTGCACGTGTTCGTCGACGCGGCGACCGGCGCGGTGCTCGACAAGCGGGACGACGTCAGGACGTTCGACTCCGGGGCGAAGCGCCAGGCGCAACCCGGCGCGGTGAACCTCGTCGGCGCCGGCAACAGCTATTACGCCGGCAACGTCTCCATCGACACGACGCAGTCCGGCAGCACGTACACCATGCGTGACCCGGGCCGCACCGGCATCAGCTGCGGCCGCGAAGGCGGTTCCGTCTACAGTGGACCGGACGACAGCTGGGGCAACGGCTCCGGCACCGACCTCGAGACCGGTTGCGTCGACGTCCTCTACAGCGTCCAGACCGAGTGGAAGATGCTCGCCGACTGGCTCGGCCGCAACGGCATCAACGGCAGCGGCACCGGCTACCCGGCGTCCGTCGGCCTCAACGACGTCAACGCGTACTGGAACGGCTCCTCGACGCACTTCGGCCACTCGCAGGACAACCAGCGCCAGGCCACCTCGATGGACGTCGTCGGGCACGAGTTCGGGCACGGCGTCTTCCAGTTCACCCCGGGTGGTTCCGGTTCGGGCAACGAGACCGGCGGCATGAACGAGTCGACCGGTGACATCTTCGGCGCGCTGACCGAGGCGTACGCGAACAACCCGAAGGACACCCCGGACTACGAGGTCGGCGAGGGCGTCAACCTGGTCGGTGGCGGCCCGATCCGCTACATGTACGACCCGTCGAAGGCCGGCGACCCGAACTGCTACTCGTCGTCGATCCCGAGCACCGAGGTGCACGCGGCGGCCGGCCCGCAGAACCACTGGTTCTACCTGCTGGCCGAGGGCTCGAACCCGGGTGGCGGCAAGCCGGTCAGCCCGACCTGCAACAACTCGTCGGTCACCGGCATCGGTGTCCAGAAGGCCGGCCAGATCTTCTACAACGGCCTGCTGAAGAAGACGTCGTCGTGGAACCACAAGGCCGCCCGCAAGGCGACCCTCGAAGCCGCGGTCGCGCTCTTCCCGGGCAGCTGCACCGAGTTCAACGCCACCAAGGCCGCGTGGAGCGCCATCTCCGTCCCGGCCGCCACCGGCGAGCCGGTCTGCGGCGGCGACCCGGACTACGCGGTCACGCTGAGCCAGTCGGCCGGGGTCGTCCGGCCGGGCGGCTCGACCAGCGTCATGGTGAACACCGAGCTCACCTCGGGCACGGCCCAGGCGATCACGCTGTCCGCCGCCGGCCTGCCCGACGGTGCCACGGCGACGTTCAGCCCGGCGACCGTCCAGGCGGGCGGCAGCTCGACGCTGACCATCGCGACGTCGTCGTCGACCCCGGACGGCGCCAGCCAGATCACCATCACCGCCGACGGGACCGCCACCGACCACACGGCGCAGTTCACGCTCACGGTCGACAGCTCCGCCTGCCCGCCGGTGACCAACTCGACGCGGCTCGACATCCCGGACTCCCCGGCAGCCGCGGTGAGCAGCACCAACACCATCACCGGCTGTGCACGCAACGCCTCCGCCACGACCAAGGTCGAGGTGCACATCGTCCACACCTACCGCGGTGACCTGGTCCTCGACCTGATCGCCCCGGACGGCACCGCCTACCGGCTGAAGAACAGCAGCAGCGATTCCGCCGACGACATCGACACCACCTACACCGTCAACGCCTCTTCCGAGGCCGCCAACGGTGCCTGGAAACTCCAGATCAAGGACGTGGCCGCCATCGACACCGGCTACCTCACCTCCTGGACGCTCACCATCTAGGCAACCCGAGGGCGGCACTTTCCCCGTGAAAGTGCCGCCCTCGGGCGTTCTCCCCAACCCCCACCGAAGGAAATCACCGCCATGAAGTGGAAGACACGACTCGGCGCCGGGGTCACCGCCCTCGCCGCCGTGCTGGGCGTTGTCAGCGCGCCAGCGGCCACCGCCGCGCCCGCCACGGCGCTCGCCGCGCCGGACATCTCACTGGCCAACGTCAAGGCCCACCTCAACCAGCTGCAGACCATCGCGAACAACAACGGCGGCACGCGCTCGCCGCGCGGCGCCGGCTACGCGGCCTCGGTGTCCTATGTGGAAAACCTGCTGAAGAACGCCGGGTACACGACCACGCGGCAGACCTGCACCAGCTGCATCGGGCAGTCCCAGAACCTGATCGCCGAGTGGCCGCAGGGCGACGCGAGCCAGGTCATCATGCTCGGCGCGCACCTCGACAGCGTGAGCGCGGGCCCCGGCATCAACGACAACGGCTCGGGCAGCGCGGCGATCCTCGAGACCGCGCTGACGCTCGCCCGCACCAACCCGGCGATGGCCAAGCGCGTCCGGTTCGCCTGGTGGGCCGACGAGGAGTCCGGCCTGGTCGGGTCCAAGTACTACGTCAACAACCTGCCGAGCAGCGAGCGCACGAAGATCAAGACCTACCTCAACTTCGACATGATCGGCTCGAAGAACTGGGGCTACTTCGTCTACGACGACGTCGCTTCGGTCAAGGCGATCTTCGACGAGTACTTCGCCTCGATCGGCATCCAGACCGAGGGCGACAGCGAAGGCGACGGCCGTTCCGACCACGCGTCCTTCAAGAGCGCGGGCATCCCGGTCGGCGGTCTCGCCACCGGCGCCGGCGACATCAAGAGCTCGGCGCAGGCGCAGAAGTGGGGCGGCACCGCGGGGTCGCCGTTCGACAACTGCTACCACCGCGCCTGCGACACGACGGCGAACATCCCGGACCCGCCGCTGGAGAAGAACAGCGACGCCATCGCCTACGCGCTCTGGAAGCTGGCCGTCGGCACGCCGCAGGGCAACGACTTCTCCGTGTCGCTGAACCCGGCGGCCGGGTCCGTCCAACCGGGACAGTCGATCCAGGTCGCGGTGAGCACCGCGACGACGGCCGGCTCGGCGCAGTCGATCTCGCTGTCCGCTTCGGGCCTGCCCGCGGGCGCGACGGCGTCCTTCAGCCCGGCCACCGTGCAGTCGGGTGGCGGCTCGACGCTGACCATCACGACCACGTCGTCGACGCCGACCGGCACCTTCCCGGTCACGGTGACCGCGGACGGCGCGGACGCCGACCACACGGCGTCGTTCTCGCTCGGCGTCGGCAGCTCGTCGTGCGCGCCGGTGACCAGCTCGACGCGCCTCGACATCCCGGACTACCCGGGTGCCGCGGTCGGCAGCACCGCGACCGTGGCGGGCTGCGCGCGCAACGCGTCCGCCACCACCAAGGTCGAGGTGCACATCACCCACACCTACCGCGGTGACCTGGTCCTCGACCTCGTCGCCCCGGACGGCACGGCGTACCGGCTGAAGAACTCCAGCAGCGACTCCACGCCGGACATAAACACCACCTACACCGTCAACGCCTCTTCCGAGGCCGCGAACGGCGCCTGGAAGCTGCAGATCAAGGATGTCGGCCCCGCCGACACCGGATACCTGTCCTCCTGGACGCTGACCGTCTGACCGGCCACTCGGGGGCGCCCTCGCCGGGGCGCCCCCGAGTTGTCTAGACCACCCGTTCGTCGGTAGTCGCCGGTTCCCCGCGGCGCTTATGTTGGACGGACACGCCGCGTTCGCCCTCGACGAGGATGGGAGCCGGTATGTCCGGTCGCTTGTTCGGAACCCTGCTGGCCACCTTGCTGGCCGTCCCGCTGCTCGTGCCGGCTCCCGCGCAGGGGGCGGTGCAGGCCGACACGTGCGCGGTGAAGTCGAGGCCCGCGGGCAAGGTCCTGCAGGGCTACTGGGAGAACTGGGACGGCGCCGCGAACGGCGTCCACCCCGGCCTGGGCTGGGTCCCGATCACCGACAGCCGGCTGGCACAGCACGGCTACAACGTCGTCAACGCCGCCTTCCCGGTGATCCGGTCCGACGGGACCGTGTTGTGGGAGAACGGGATGGACGCCGGGGTCAAGGTGTCGACGCCGGCCGAGATGTGCGCGGCGAAGGCCGCGGGCGCGACGATCCTGCTGTCCATCGGCGGGGCCGCCGCCGGGATCGACCTCTCGTCGTCCGCGGTGGCCGACCGGTTCGTCGCCACCGTCGTGCCGATCCTCAAGCAGTACAACTTCGACGGGATCGACATCGACATCGAGACCGGGCTGACCAACAGTGGCAACATCAAGACGCTTTCGGCGTCGCAGTCGAACCTGCTCCGGATCATCGACGGCGTGCTCGCGAAGATGCCGTCGAACTTCGGGCTCACGATGGCACCCGAGACCGCGTACGTCACCGGCGGCAGCATCACCTACGGCTCGATCTGGGGCGCGTACCTGCCGATCATCAAGAAGTACGCGGACAACGGCCGGCTGTGGTGGCTGAACATGCAGTACTACAACGGGTCGATGTACGGCTGCTCCGGCGACTCCTACCAGGCCGGGACCGTGCAGGGCTTCACCGTGCAGACGCAGTGCCTGAACAACGGCCTGGTCGTGCAGGGCACGACGATCCGGGTGCCCTACGACAAGCAGGTCCCCGGCCTGCCGGCCCAGCCGGGCGCGGGTGGCGGGTACATGTCGCCGAGCCTGGTTTCCCAGGCGTGGCGGTCGGTTCCGGGGCTGAAGGGCCTGATGGACTGGTCGATCAACTGGGACGGCTCGAAGGGCTGGACGTTCGGCAACAACGTCAAGTCCCTGCAGGGCCGCTGACGCGGTCGTGAGTGGTAATTCGGGTTAGAACCCGAATTACCACTCACGAGCCGGCCAGCTCGGAACGGACGAGTTCCAGGAGCCGGCCCAGCCAGTTGGCGCCGCCCGAGCTCCAGTACTTCGATGCCCGGTCGCTGTAGAGCAGGCGGGCCTCACCCGTGCCCAGCAACGTCGCCGCCATCGCCGGGTGGCGCTCGAACTTGTCCCGCAGCAGCGCCGCCATCACCCCCAGCCGGGCCGCCGGCCAGCCCGCCCGCCGGGGCGCCTCCTCGCCGAGGGTCCGGGCGTCGATTCCTCGGGGGGCGGCGGCGATCCGATCGCGCCAACCGGCGTCATCGGTGGACAGCGCCCAGTAGGCGTGCATGACGCTCGCGTACTCCCGGCCGCCGTGGTGCACCACCGCCGGGTAGTCGATCTGCAGGACCTCCGGACCCGCCGGATCGGGCCAGCCGCTCGGGTAGACGTGCCCGCCCACGGCCAGCGGGACGGTCGTCTCCGGTCCGTCCGCCACCCGCTGCGCCCCCGTTCGGGCGACACCGGCCTCGCGCCTGCGAAAGTAGCCGAGCGCCCACTCCCGGACCTCCGGGGTCACCGTGAGCGTCCGGCCCGGACGCCGGGCCGGGATCGTCTCGCCCGCCTCGGCGAGCAGGATCCGCACCGGGACGTCGTTCTGGTCCATGTCGCCGAGCACGAAGATCCGGCGGTGCTCGGGCACCGCGTGGTACGACTCGCGGACGGCCTCGAGGTTGGCACCGGTCGGATCCGCGGCGTACGCCAGCAACGCGTCCCAGCAGCGCCGGGAGGAGTCCGGCCGGTCGTTGAGCGCGTCCAGCTCGTCGGCGAGCTCGCCGATCACCGACTCCGGGGTCAGCCACGACTCCAGCGCGGGCACGGTGCCCTTCGCCGTGCCGGTGATGATCAGTGGTGCGCCCTCGGGCGGGGTCAGGGTCAGCGTGCCGTCGTCGAACGCGGCGCGGAGCCCGTCGAAGTCAGTCGATTCGTAGTGCCAGAGGACGGCGCCGTCCGCGAAGACGCCGAGCGTGGCGAGCGCGTAGTAATCACCTTTGTGGACGAAGACGAGGCGTTGCCGCCCCTCGACGACGTCGCCGCCGACCACGCGCGACGTCGGGGTGCTGTCCGGCATGCCGGCGAGCCTAACGGCAGATCAGGAGTCGCCGGCCGGGATCGGGTCGTCGTACTCGCCCGGCGGGCCGGCGTACTCGCGGTTGCCGTCCGGGAACGGCCACGGGTTCGGCACGCAGCCGTGCAGCCCGAGCGTCTGCTGCTCCATCACCGGCGCCGGTTTGCCGGGGCCGGGGCACAGCTCGTGACCCTGGCCGAGCCGGTGCCCGGTTTCGTGGGTGACCATGTACTGGCGGTAGAGGTCGAGCGGGGCGCCGTAGTCCGGCACGGCGTTGGCCCAGCGGGCCACGTTGAGCACGACGTTGCTGCCGTTGCGGCAGGAGGTGTAGCTGTCCGGCGTGCCGCCGCACAGCTTGTCGCGGCTGGCCGGCGTGGCGAGGTAGATGGTGAAGTCGGCCATGTCGGCCGGGCCGACCTGCTGCAGCCGCCACTGCCCGCCGGCGGTCCAGCCGCGCGGGTCGCCGAGGATGCCGCGGATCTTCGTGGCGAACTCGGCGGGCCCGACGCCCTCGATGTCGGTCTCGACGGCGATCCGGTAGCGCATCAGCCGGCCCGACTTCCCGGCGACCTCGTCGCTGCCGGGAGTGAACATCCACTGGCCGGACCCGGTTCGCGGGAAGGTGATGGCGGCCTCGACGGGCGCGGCCTGGGTGACGGGCTCCCGCTCGGCCGGCGGCGGCGGGATCGAGGTGGCCTCCCCGATGGCGGTGAGGACCGGCCCGGCCGCGGGCGCGGCGACCGGCTGCCGTTCCCCGCCGCATCCGCCCACCGCCAGGGCGAGCACGGCCACGGCCGCGGCTCGTCTCGCGGTTTTCGGCATGGATCCTCCCGGGGGTGCGCAGCTTCAGAAGGTCATACGGGCCAGGGCCGGGAAAAGTTGCGGTGAGCTGCGGTGGCGCAGCGTCACCGCAGCTCAGGCCTCCGACTGTGACGACGACCACAACACCCGCTGCGACGTTCGGCCCCACCGCGCCCCGGACACCACCCTCAACGGAGGCCGCCCTTGGGGCGCTTGAGACTCAGCCCAGGAACTTGCGGAGGACTTCCGTCACCTGGCGGATCTCCGCCGTCCGGACGTTCTCCTGCTTCGTGTGGGCCAACGTCGGGTTGCCCGGGCCGAAGTTCACCGCCGGCATGCCGCGGGCCGCGAAGCGCGCCACGTCCGTCCAGCCCAGCTTGGCCGCCGCGCGGCCGCCCGCCGCCGCCACCAGTTCCGCCGCCGCCGGGGCCGACAGGCCCGGGAGCGCGCCCGGGGACAAGTCCACAACGGACAGTTCGAACCCGGCGAACACCTCGCGCAGGTGGCGCTCGGCCGCCGCCGGGTCGCGGTCGGGGGCGAAGCGGTGGTTCACCGTCAGCACCGCCGCGTCCGGGACCACGTTGCCCGCCACGCCACCGCTGATCGACGTGGCCTGGAGGCCCTCGCGGTAGGTCAGCCCGTCGATGTCGACGATGCGCGGCGTGTACTCCCCCAGCCGCCGCAGCGGCTCGGCCAGCGCGTGGATCGCGTTCTCGCCCATCCACGCCCGCGCCGTGTGCGCCCGCTTCCCCGAAAGCCTCAGCTCGACGCGCATGGTGCCCTGGCAGCCGGCTTCGATCACGCCGTTCGACGGCTCGCCGACGATGGCCAGGTCGCCCGCCAGCCACTCCGGCAGCTCGCGCTCGATCCGGCCGAGGCCGTTCTTGACCGCTTCGACCTCTTCGTTGTCGTAGAACACGAAGGTGACGTCGTGCTTGGGCGACGGCAGCGTCGCCGCCAGGTGCAGGAAGACCGCGTCGCCGCCCTTCATGTCGACCGTGCCGAGGCCGTGCAGGATCTCTTCGTCGCCACTGCCTTCGCGTCGCGAGGGGAGGTTGCCGTTCTCCGGCACGGTGTCCAGGTGCCCGGCGAGCACGACCCGCGACCCGCGGCCGAGGTTCGTCCGGGCGAGCACGGCGTCGCCGTTGCGGACGACCTCGAGGTGCGGCGCCTGCGCCTGCAGCGCCTCCTGCACCGCCGTCGCGATCTCGGCCTCGGCGCCGGACACGCTGAAGGTGTCCACCAGCGCTGCGGTCAGGTCCACGGGATCGGCGTGCAGGTCGAGGCTCATGCCCCGCACGCTACCGTGGGGGTGTGCGCACGTTCGGAGTCGCCGTGGGCGGCGCGTTGCTGGTCCTGGTCCTGTCGGGTTGCGGGAACGAGGCCGGGCCCACGCCCCCGCGCCGGGGCGGCGAGCCCGGTCCGGACGCGCTGCCGACCAAGCTCGACGCGCTGACCGTCGACCAGTGCTACGCGAGCCCGCGCACCCAGCTGCCGAAGGGCTGTGAGAAGTACGTCACCGAGGTCGGCAACGTCCCGGGCGCGGCCCGCAAGCGCGCGGACGACCGCGACCCGCAGCTGACGGCCGAGGCCGGGAAGCTGGAGCAGGCCGTCGGGGCGTTCCGGAGCGCGGGCTGCACGACCGTGCCGGCCGCGGGCGGCCCGTGCTCGCAGGCGCTGGTCGACATCGCCGCCGCCCTTTCGGGCCTGAAGAAGCAGGTAGACGCGCGGCCCACGAGTGGTTGACGGGCGTCACTCGGCTACGGTGAAGGCCGTGAGCGAGCAGAGCCCGAACCCCGAAACGACCGGCGCCAGCGGCGTCGGGCTGGCCACCGTCACGACCGACGGGACGGTCCTCGACACCTGGTACCCGCATCCGAAGCTGATCGAGAACGACACTGCCGGCACCAAAGGCACGGAACGGCTCGGCGCCGAAGAGGCCACCGAGCTGCTCGGCGAGGCCGCCGTGGCGCTGCTCGGCCCGGACACCGACCGCGGGGTCGAGGTGGTCGCCGTCCGCACCACGATCGCCAGGCTGGCCGACGCGCCCGCGGACACTCACGACATGTACCTGCGGCTGCACCTGCTCTCGCACCGGCTGGTCCGCCCGCACGGCCAGAACCTCGACGGCATGTTCGGCCTGCTCGCCAACGTCGTGTGGACCAACCACGGCCCGTGCCCGGTCGAGGGCTTCGAGACGACCCGGCTGCGGCTGCGGGCGCGCGGCCCGGTGACCGTCTACAGCGTCGACAAGTTCCCGCGGATGGTCGACTACGTCCTGCCGTCCGGCGTCCGGATCGGCGACGCCGACCGCGTCCGGCTCGGCGCGCACCTGGCGTCCGGCACCACCGTGATGCACGAGGGCTTCGTCAACTTCAACGCCGGCACGCTCGGCGCGTCGATGGTCGAGGGCCGGATCTCGGCCGGCGTGGTCGTCGGCGACGGCTCGGACGTCGGCGGCGGTGCGTCGATCATGGGCACGCTCTCCGGCGGTGGCAAGGAGACGATCTCCCTCGGCGAGCGCTGCCTGATCGGCGCGAACGGCGGCGTCGGGATCTCGCTGGGCGACGACGCGGTGGTCGAAGCGGGCCTGTACGTGACGGCGGGCACGAAGGTCGTCGTCGAGGGCAAGGTCGTCAAGGCCCGCGAGCTCAACGGCATTTCCGGCGCGGTGTTCCGCCGCAACTCGGCGACGGGCGCGGTCGAAGTCGTGCCGCGGACCGGCTCCGGCGTCACGCTGAACGCGGCGCTCCACGCCAACGACTGACGGCGGTCGTTCACCTACCATTCATGTGGTGACCACCGAATCGTTGCGTCGCACGCCGGCCGAGCTGGGGCTGCCGGACGCGCCCGTCGAAGCGCGTCCGGCCGACCCGGCGGTCCACCACGTGCGGGCCAAGCTCGACCGCGAGATCCGCGCGTTGCTGGCGTACGAGCCGGGCACGCGCTCGGGCGCCGATCCGGAGGACCTGCACCAGATGCGGGTGGCGCTGCGCCGGATGCGCAGCGTCCTGAAGCTGTCGGGCAAGCTGGTCGGCGACGGCGCGGAGCCGGTGCGCGCGGAGCTGGGCTGGCTCGGCCAGTCCCTCGGCGAGGTGCGCGACTACGACGTGCTGATCGGGCACCTGCGCGAGGTGATCGCCGACTTCGAGGTCCGCGACCAGGCCCCGGGCCGCCGCCTGGTGTCGAAGTTCGTCACCGAGCGCGCCTCGGCGAAGCGGCGCCTGACGCGGGCGTTGTCGAGTGCCCGGTATTCGACGTTGCTGCGCGAGGTGAGCCTGCTGACCCGGGCGGAACCCGTTGCGGAGGCCGACCGGCCGCACGACCTGATCGCGGGCCTGGCGAAGCCGCACCGGAAGCTGGCGAAGGCGGTTCGCGCGCTGCCCGCGGACCCTCCGGACGACGACCTGCACGCGCTGCGCATCCACGGCAAGAAGCTGCGGTACGCGGCGGAGCTGGCCCAGACGTCGGCGAAGAAGAAGCAGGCGCCCAGGATCAAGCGCCTGCTGAAGGCGACGAAGGACTTCCAGACGGTGCTCGGTGATCACCAGGACGCGGTGATCGCGGCGGAGCGGATGCGCACGGTCCTGGAGTCGGCGGACGGCCCGCTGGGGTTCGTGGCCGGCCGCATCGCCGAGCGCGAGCTGGGCCGCCGCGCCGAGGCCCGCGCGGTCTGGCGCGAGTCGTGGGCAGCGGTGGACGCCGCCGCCAAGGCCCTCCACGCCTGACCGGGCTCGCCTCCCCGCCTCGCCGGTCGTGCCCGGCAAGGCGGGTTCCCACCCGGCTTGCCGGTCACGAGCCGGAGATCGACCAGACGTACCCGTCCGGGCGGACGAGCACCCGGCGGCCATCGGTGGCTTCGTAGGCCGCGTAGGCGTGGCCGCCCTCGTCGACCAGGTCCGTTCCGGTCGGCACGCTTCCCGGCGGCAGGATCCGGTGGCCCGAGGTCGGGCGGTCGCCGAACACCAGCTCCGTCGCGTGCGGGCCGCGGAACAGCTCGAACAGCCGCACCCGCTTGCCGTTCGCGTCCACCAGCGGCGCGTCCGGCGCCCGGTCCCCCGGCCGCAGCTCCCCCGTGCCGGCCGGCGACAGCGGGCCGCCGCGGTAGGTGATGTCCAGCTGCTGCGTGTCCTCCCCGCGCCGGTGGGCGTCCTCGTCGCCGTCGACGTACTTCTGCAGCAGGCCCGCCGTGACGCCCAGCACCCGGGCCGCGACCGTCCGCCGCTCGCTCTCGTAGCTGTCCAGCAGCTCCGGTGAGCCGTCCGCGAGCTTCCAGCCCAGGTTGTAGCCGTCCTGGATCCCGGTGTTCAGGCCCTGCCCGCCCGTCGGCGGGTGGACGTGCGCCGCGTCGCCGGCCAGGAACACGCGGCCCTCGCGGAAGCGGGCCGCCAGCCGGATGTTCGGCCGCCACACCGTCGACCACGCCAGGCCGGACAGCTTGACCGCGCCGCCGCTCAGCTCGTCGAGCCGGGCCTGGACCGCGGGCAACGCGGTCTCGACGTCGGTCTCGCCCTCGCCGAGGGCGGCGCCGAACTGGAAGTGCGGCGTGCCCGGCAGCGGGCTGAACATCATGCCGCTCATCGGCTCGTCCGGCGTCGCGAACCAGTGGCCGTGCTCCCGGTCCAGCCCCTCGGCCACGACGTCGCCGAGCAGCATCCGGATCGACTCGTCGGTCGTGCCCTCGAACGGGATCCCCAGCGCCTTGCGCACGAAGCTCTTGCCGCCGTCGGCGCCGACCAGGTACTCCGCGCGGACGGTCTCGCCCGTGCCCAGCGTCGCCGTGACGCCGGCTTCGTCCTGCTCGAAGCCGGTCAGCGCGGTGTCCAGTTCGACGCGCACGCCGAACTCGGCCAGCCGGTCGCGCAGGATGCCCTCGGTCTGCGACTGCCCCAGGAACCAGCCCGTCGGATACGGCCGCGACGGTGTCGGCTCGACCAGGTCGAACATCATCCGCTCGCCGACCACCTCGCCGCCGAGGTGGATCTTCGTCGGCACCGGGGCCATGCCCGCGGCCAGCACCGCGTCGAGCACGCCCAGGTCCTCGAACACCTCCAGCGTGCGCGGCTGCAGCCCGTCGCCGCGCGAACCGGCGAAGTACTCCGCCGCCTTGTCGATGATCCGCACGGCGACGTCGCGCCGCGCCAGCTCGATGGCCAGCGTCAGCCCGGTCGGTCCCGCTCCCGCGATCAGCACCCGAGTGTCCATGTCACCCTCCCAGTGAATTTAAGTTCAGTGAATCTGGATTCAGAATGACGCTGCTAGCGTCCCGTGTCAAGGGAGGTGGCGATGACGGCGACGAGCCGGAAGGAAAAGGCCGCGGAGACCGAGGCCGCGCTCAAGGCCGCGGCCAAGCGCGTGTTCGCCCGGAAGGGCTACCTGAACACGAAGATCACCGACATCACCGCCGAGGCGGGCCGGGCCGCGGGGTCGTTCTACAACCACTTCGCGGGCAAGGAAGAGCTCCTCGAGGCGCTCATGGCCGACATCGCGGCCTCGGGCGACGAGAGCGCCGACAGCGAAGACCACCTGGCCGACTTCAGCGACCCGGCGGCCGTGCGCTGGCACGTCAAGCAGTACTGGGACTTCTACCGGGACAACGCCGCGACCATGCTGGCCCTGCGCCAGGCGGCGATGGTGAGCGACTCGTTCGCGCGGACGGTGGCGCAGTTCGGCGCGTCCCAGGCAGCCGACCTCGACGACCACCTCGCGTACATCACCCGCGCCGGAATGCGGCTGCCGGCGGATCCGCACCGCTGCGGCATGCTGATCTACAACCTCGTCGACGCCTTCGCGGCGACGTGGCTGCACGATCCACCGACGGGCTGGACGCCGCCGACCGACGAGGAGGCGATCGAACTGCTCACCCGGTTCGTCTACCGGGGTCTCACGGGCCGGGACTACTGAGTCAGCCGCTCCACGGCGGCGTCGATGCGCTCGTCCGTCGCGGTCAGCGCGACGCGGACGTGCTTGCCGCCCTTCGGGCCGTAGAACGTCCCGGGCGCGACCAGGATGCCGCGCTCGGCCAGCCACCGGACGGTCGCCGACGAGTCCTCGTCGCGGGTGGCCCAGAGGTAGAGCCCCGCTTCGGAGTGGTCGATGCGGAAGCCGTTGTCCAGCAACGCCTTGCGCAGGACGAGCCGGCGGCGGGCGTAGCGCTCGCGTTGCGCGTGCAGGGCCTCGTCGTCGGTCAGGGCGGCGACCATCGCCTCCTGGACCGGCCGCGGCACGATCATGCCCGCGTGCTTGCGGACTTCCAGGAGCTGCGCGATCAGGCGGGGGTCACCGGTCAGGAACCCGGCGCGGTAGCTGGCGAGGTTCGCCGACTTCGACAGCGAGTGCACCGCGATCAGCCCGTCGGTCCGGCCGTCGCAGACGTCCGGGTGCAGCACCGACCGCGGGTCGGCCTCCCAGCCGAGCGCCAGGTAGCACTCGTCGGAGACCACGACGACGTCACGCTCGCGGGCCCACTCGACGACCTTGCGCAGGTGATCGACCGGCAGCACCTGGCCGGTCGGGTTGGACGGCGAGTTCAGCCAGATCATCGCCGGCTTCTGCGGGCCGAGCGCGACCGTGCTGTCGGCGCGCAGGATCGACGCGCCCGCCAGCAGCACGCCGACCTCGTACGTCGGGTACGCCAGCTCCGGGATGACGACGAGGTCACCGGGGCCGAGGCCGAGCAGGCGCGGCAGCCAGGCCACGGCCTCCTTGGAGCCGATCGTCGGCAGCACGGCGTCCGGCTCGATGCCGTCGACGCCGTGCCGCCGCGAAAGCGCTCCCCTCGCGGCTTCCCGCAGGGCCGGGATGCCGTGGGTGGTCGGGTACCCGGGGATCTCCGACACCGACGCGAGCGCGGCGCGGATGCCGTCCGGGACCAGGTCGACCGGTGTGCCGATGGAGAGGTCGACGACCCCGCCGGGATGCGCCTGCGCCGTGGCCTTGACCTCGGCGAGCGAATCCCAGGGGAAGTCGGGCAGCGCGATCCGGTTCATTCGCCCTGCGGGGGCAGCGCCTTCACGAAGGCCGGGTCGTGCGCGGTCTTGCCCACCTTGGACGCGCCGCCGGGCGAGCCCAGCTCGTCGAAGAAGTCGACGTTGGCCTTGGTGTAGTCCGACCAGTTGTCCGGGACGTCGTCCTCGTAGTAGATCGCCTCGACCGGGCAGACCGGCTCGCAGGCGCCACAGTCGACGCACTCGTCCGGGTGGATGTACAGCATCCGCTCGCCCTCGTAGATGCAGTCCACGGGGCACTCGTCGATACACGCCTTGTCGAGCACGTCGACGCAGGGCTCGGCGATCACGTAGGTCACTGCGCACTCCTGCTTATCTCTGCAAAGACAGTCTCTGCAAACAGCCAGTCGGTGCCGACATTACGCGGCATCGGCACCCGTTCGGTTGGTGAGGCAAGCCTTAGCCATACCCGGGGTATGGGACTCACCTGTCCCGGCGGCGCGGGGGCGGGGTCGCCCGGGCGTCACCGGTGATGACGAAGCGCGGCTTCGGGGCTTCGTCTTCGGTCTTCTTCTCCCCCACGGCTCGGTTGAACCCTTCGGCGATCTCGTCGACCAGCTTCTCGTTGTGCCGCTCGTCCTTGCGCTGGATACCCACGACCCGCCTCCTGACGAAATCCGCTCCCGCGGCTTTCACCGCTCCGTCACAATCTAGCGGTGAACGCCCTCGAGAAGCTCGAAATCACCTGCAGCAAAGCATGGCCGCCGCTGGCGGAGGATCCCTTGGGTGAGTGGCGTCTGCGCTGGGCGGACGGCTTCACCGGGCGCGCCAACAGCGCACTCGCCGTCGGGGACGCCGGCCGGCCGCTCGCGGAGGCGCTGCGCGCGGTGTGTGATTTCGCCCACGATCGGGGGATCGCTCCGATGGTGCAGGTGGTCCGGGACAGCCCGAACGAGCGCGCGATCACCGCGGCCGGCTGGGTGCCGGCCACCGGGCACGGCGCGGGCCACGAGGTCGAGGTGCTGACCGCGCGCATCGGTGAAGGTGACGGCTCGAGTCCCCGAGACGCAGCTTTCACCGGGAAAGTGGCGGACGAACCCGTGCCCGGCTGGTTCGAGCTCGCGATGCGGCCCGGTGAGGACTCCCCGGCCGCGCGGCAGGTCCTGACCGGCGGGAAGATCGGCTACGGCGCCGCGGTGGTCGACGGCGTCCTCGCCGGGGTCGTCCGCGGCGCACTGGTCGACGACTGGCTGCACGTCGGCCGCCTCGAAGTCGCCCCGGCCTTCCGCCGCCGCGGGCTGGCGTCGGCGCTGATGGGCGCGGTGGAGACGTGGGGCGTGGAACACGGGGCGGGCCACGCGGTGTTGCAGGTCGCGGAGGGGAACTCGGGCGCGCTCGCGCTCTACGCGGGACTCGGCTACGTCCCGCACCACAGATACCGGTACTGGGTGCCCGCACCCGGCTCGTGCGAGGATTCGACGTCGTGAAGATCGTGGTAGTGGTCGGCGGAGTGGGCGGGGCCCGCTTCCTGCTGGGTGTCAAGGCGGCGCTGGGCATGCCCGCCGAAGGGAGTTCCGACTCGCCGCACGAGGTGACGGCGCTGGTCAACACCGGCGACGACGTCTGGATGCACGGGCTGCGGATCTGTCCCGACCTGGACACCTGCATGTACACCCTGGGCGGCGGGATCGACAAAGAACGCGGCTGGGGGCACTCGGGCGAGACCTGGGTGGTCAAGGAGGAGCTGGCCGCCTACGGCGCCGAGCCGACCTGGTTCGGCCTCGGCGACAAGGACATCGCCACCCACCTGATCCGGTCGCGGATGCTGCGGGCGGGCTACCCGCTCTCGGCCGTCACCGAGGCACTGTGCGACCGCTGGCAGCCCGGCGTCCGGCTGCTGCCGATGTCCGACGACCGGGTCGAGACGCACGTCGTGATCGACGACCCGGAGCAGGACGGGCAGCAGAAGGCGGTCCACTTCCAGGAGTGGTGGGTGCGCTACCGCGCCGAGCCGAAGGCGCATTCGATCGTCGCGGTCGGCAACGACGAGGCCAAGCCCGCGCCGGGCGTGCTGGAGGCGATTTCGGGCGCCGACGCCGTGCTGTTCGCGCCGTCGAACCCGGTCGTCTCGGTCGGCACCGTGCTGGGTGTGCCGGGAGTGCGGGACGCGCTGCGCAAGACGTCGGCCGGGGTCGTCGGGGTGTCGCCGATCATCGGCGGCAAGGCGCTGCGCGGGATGGCCGACGCGTGCCTGACCGCGATCGGCGTCGAGACGTCCGCGGAGGCGGTCGGCCGGCACTACGGCTCGCGCATGGACGGCGGCGTCCTCGACGGCTGGCTGATCGCCGAGGGCGAGACGGCCGACGTGCCGGGCGTGACCGTCCGCGACGTCCCGCTGCTGATGTCCGATGTGGACGCGACCGCGGCGATGGCCCGCGCCGCCCTGGAACTGGCTGGAGCCCCTGTTGACCAACACCGCTGACCACGCTGCACTTAAGCTGGAGATCCTGCCCGTCACCGGGCTGCCGGAGTTCCGCCCGGGCGACGACCTGACCGGCGCGATCGTGGCCGCCGCGCCCTGGCTGCGCTCCGGCGACGTCCTGGTCGTGACCAGCAAGATCGTCTCCAAGGCCGAGGGCAGGCTCGTGAAGGTGTCCTCGGACCCCGAGGCCCGCGACGCCGAACGCCGGAAGCTCGTCGAGCAGGAGGCCGTGCGGATCGTCGCGCGGATCGCGCGCACCGTGATCACCCAGAACCACCTGGGGATCGTGCAGGCCGCGTCCGGGATCGACGCGTCCAATGTGGCCGGTGACGAGGTCGCGCTGCTGCCCGCCGACCCGGACGCCTCGGCGCTGGCGCTGCGCAACGGGCTGCGGGAGCGGCTCGGCGTCGAGGTCGCCGTCGTCGTCACCGACACGATGGGCCGGGCCTGGCGGGTCGGGCAGACCGACGCCGCCATCGGTTCGTCCGGGCTGCGCGTGCTGCACGCCTACCGCGGGCAGGTCGACGGCCAGGGCAACGAGCTGGCCGTCACCGAGGTCGCCGTCGCCGACGAGCTCGCCGCGGCCGCCGACCTGGTCAAGGGCAAGCTCGGCGGGACGCCGGTCGCGGTGGTCCGCGGGCTCTCGATCGAGGACGACGGCTCGACCGCGCGCGACCTGATCCGCCCGCTGGAGGAGGACCTCTTCCGGCTGGGCGCCAACGAAGCCGTCGCGCAGGGCCGCCGGGAAGCGGTCCCGGCCCGGCGCTCGGTGCGGCAGTTCGCGGACGAGCCGGTCTCCCCGACCTCGATCCGGCGGGCGGTGGGGGCGGCGCTGACCGCTCCCGCGCCGCACCACACGCACCCGGTGCGGTTCGTCTGGCTGCGCGACTCCGGCGTCCGGAAGAAGCTGCTGGACGCGATGCGCGAGTCCTGGCAGGCCGATCTCGAGTCCGACGACTTCACCCAGGAGCAGATCGCGAAGCGGCTCAGCCGGGGCGACATCCTGTACCGGGCCCCGGAGGTCGTCATCCCGTTCCTGGTCCCGGACGGCGCGCACACCTACCGCGACGACCGCCGCAACGCCTGCGAGAAGACGATGTTCACGGTGGCGGGCGGGGCCGCGGTGCAGGGCCTGCTGGTCGCGTTGGCCGCCGAAGGCCTGGGGTCGTGCTGGATCGGCTCGACGATCTTCGCCGCCGACGTCGTCCGCGAAGTCCTCGGCCTGGACGAGCGCTGGCAGCCGCTGGGTTCGGTCGCCATCGGCGTCCCGCTCACCGAGCCGGCCCCCCGCGGCCCGGCGCTGGCCGGGGAAGGGCTGCTGGAGCTGTGAGCCTGCACGCGGACGCCGTCGCGACGCTTTCGTCGTGGCGGCCTGCGGCCGCTTCCCAGGAGTCGCTGCGCCAGGCGTTCCTCGGGTTCCTGGCCGCACGTGACGATTCCTGCCGGCGCTCCTGCGAGGCCGGGCACCTGACGGCGTCGGCGGTGGTGCTGGACCACACCGGCACCCAGGTGCTGCTGACCCTGCACCCGCGGGTCGGCCGGTGGCTGCAGCTCGGCGGCCACTGCGAGCCGTCGGACACGTCGCTGGCCGGGGCGGCGCTGCGGGAGGCCACCGAGGAGTCGGGGATCACCGGGCTGCGTCTCGTCGCGGAGCCGGTCCACCTCGACGTCCACCCGATCACCTGCTCGCTCGGGGTGCCCACCCGCCACTTCGACGTCCGGTTCGCCGTGCACGCCCCGCCCGGTGCTTCGCCGGTGCGCAGCGACGAGTCCGACGACCTGCGGTGGTGGCCGGTGGACGCGCTGCCCGCGGGCTCGGAAGATCTCGCCGATCCGGTGAAAGCGGCCGTTCCTGTCGGTGCCGGGCGATAACCTGGTCCGCGGACAGGGAGGGACCACATGGCTACACAGTTCCCGGAGCGGGTGCACTACCACTCCGGCGGTGGCGGCGACACCGGCGTGTTCGGGTACATCGTGCTCGGGCTGATCGTCCTCGGCATCATCGTGTTCATCATCGCGGTGATCGTCCGGGTGTCGAAGATGCGCCGCGAAGAGGCGATGAAGAACGGCGGGCAGTTCCCGCCGAACCCGAACTTCCCGCCGCAGCAAGGGTTTGCCGCGCCCGCGCAGGGGTTTGCGCCCGCGGGTTCCCCGCCGTCGCAGGGCTTCGCGCAGCCGGGGTTCGCGCCCGCGGGTCCGCCGCCGGGTTCCGCGCCGCAGGGCTTCCCGCAGCAGGGGTACCCGCCGGCGCCGCAGCAGTACGCGCCGCAGGGGCCGTCGTTCCCGCCGCAGCAGCAGCTGCCGGGGCCCGGAGCGGGTCCGCAGAGCTGGTGATCGTCCCCTTCGACAGCAGTTCGCCGGTCCCGCCGTTCGAGCAGGTCCGGTCCGGGCTGGCGGCGCGGATCAACGACCGGAGCCTGGCCGTGGGCGCGAAACTGCCCACGGTCCGGCAGCTCGCGGCCGACCTGGGCATCGCCCCGAACACGGTGGCGAGGGCGTACCGCGAGCTGGAGGAAGCGGGCCTGATCGAGACCCACGGCCGCGCGGGCAGCTTCGTCGCGGCGGCGGGCGACCAGAGCCGCCGCCGCGCCCAGCAGGCGGCGGCGGAGTACGCGAAGACGACCCGTAAGCTCGGCCTCGACGACGCCGAGGCGCTGTCGATCGTCCGCGCGGCGCTAGACGAAGGGACTGGGTCATGATCGGGGTCCCGGTACTGCTGCTGCTGATCCTGGTGGTGGCCGCGGCGGTGATCGCCCTGGTCGTGGTGCTCGTGATCAAGGCGGGCAAGCCGAAGCAGCCGCCGTACCCACCGCAGTACCCGGGCTACCAGCAGCCGGGATACCCGCCGCAGCAGGGCTTCCCGGGCCAGCAGCCACCGGGCTACCCGCCCCAGCCGGGCTACGGCGGGGGTTACCCCGGCCAGCAGCCACCCGGTTTCCCGGGTCAGCAGCCGCCATACCCGCCCCCGCCGGGCGGCTATCCCCCGCAGCAGTAGTTCGCGACGCAGGAGAGACTTCGCGGGCCGCAGAACATCCGCAGCCCCGCACGAGCAGCCAAGACGCGCGAGCTCCCAGCTCGCCCGCAAGCTCCAGCCGCCGCCCCTACATCGCCCGGTAGTCGCGCAGCTCGATCCGCGGCCCGAACCTCGGCCGGGTGTGCCCCGCCGCCTCGAGGTACCGGACCGCCCGCTGCCGCTGCGGTGCGTACGGCGCCAGCACCTCCGCCATCCCCGCGTCGTCGAGCTTCGTGCCCAGCACCGCGTTCCCCACCATCGAGGGGATGTTGTAGTCGCCGAAGCTCACCGCGTCCGGGTCGCCCCAGGCACGCTGGGCGACCTCCGCCGCCGTCCAGACCCCGATCCCCGGGACCTGGCGCAACCAGTGCCGCCCCTCGAGGCCGCCCAGCTCCACCGCCCGCTCCAGGTGCGGCGCGATCCGGGCCGCCTTCACCAGGGCCGTCCGGCGCTTGATGTCCACCCCCGCGCGGTGCCAATGCCAGTCCTGCAGCGCCAGCACCTGCGAAGGCGCCGGCGGCACGCGCAGCCGCTCCGGCGCCGGGCCGGGCGGGCGGGCGCCGAACCGGCGGCACAGCTCGGCCCACGACCGGATCGCCTCCTTGCCGGCCACCTTCTGCTCCAGCACGGCGAGCACCAGCCAGTCCCACACCACTCCGGTCGCGCCGAGCCGCAGCCCCGGGTTCGCCCGCCGGGCCCGCGCGACGACGTCGTGGTGCGCGACGAACCCGGAATCGTCGTCGTCCGCCCCGAGCAAAGCCGGCACCCCGCTCAACAGCCGGTCCTTCGAGGAACCCCAGGCCGCGGCCTCGATCCGGCCGTCGGACAACCGGCGCAGCGCCAGCGTGCCGGGGCCGTCGGGCGTGTTCGACGCGAGCCAGGTGATGCCGCGCTCGTCGGTGAGGATGTTGAGCGACCCGCGGCCGCGCTTCAGCGGACCCAGGACCCGGCCCAGGTCGACTTCGAACGCGGGACGCCAGAACACGGGGCTACGCGTCGCTCGAGAACCGGACGGAACCGTCGGGCAGGACGACGTCCGGCCAGACTCGGGCGCCGTCCAGGAGCTCGCAGCCCGCCCCGACGGAGACGCCGTCGCCCAGCACCACGCCGCGCAGCACCGCACCGGCACCGACACGGGCGCCGTGCCCGAGCACCGAGCGCTCGACGATCGCGCCCTCGGAGACCGCCGCGCCGTCGAACAGCACCGAGCCGTCGATCTTCGCGCCCGAGCCCACCACCGCGGCGACGCCGATCGTCGAACCGCCGGACAGCTGGGCGTCCTCGGCCACCGACGCGCCGTCGAGGACCAGGAAGTCACCGGGGCGGCCGGGCAGCGCCGACGTCGGCGCCAGGCCGCGCACCAGGTCGGCCGAGCCGCGGACGAACGCCTCCGGCGTGCCGACGTCGAGCCAGTACGAGCTGTCGACGAACCCCTGGATGTGCGCGCCCTGCTCCAGCAGCTGCGGGAACGTCTCGCGCTCGACCGACACCCGCCGCCCGGTCGGGATGGCCTCGATCACCGGACGGCGGAAGACGTAGCAGCCGGCGTTGATCTGGTCGGTCGGCGGGTCCGGCGTCTTCTCGAGGAACGCCTGGACGCGGCCGGTCTCGTCGGTCGGCACCGACCCGAACCGGCTCGGGTCCGGGACGCGCTGCAGGTGCAGGGTGACGTCGGCCTCGGATTCGCGGTGGACGCGCAGCTGCTCGCCGAGGTCCGAGCCGGAGATGATGTCGCCGTTGAAGACGATCACGTGGTCGGCGCGCAGTCTGTCGTACACGTTCCGGATCGCGCCCGCGGTGTCGAGCGGCTCCTCCTCGACGACGTACTCCAGGTCGAGGCCGATGGACTTGCCGTCGCCGAAGTACTCCTCGAACACCTCCGCACGGTAGCTCGTGCCCAGCACGACGTGCCGGATGCCGGCCTCGCGGATGCGGGAGAACAGGTGGCTCAGGTACGGCGTCCCGGCGGTGGGGAGCATCGGCTTCGGCGCCGACAGGGTCAATGGCCGGAGGCGCGTGCCCTTGCCCCCGACCAGCACGACGGCGTCGACAGCGTCGGTTTGGACCTCGGACATCACGGAAATCTCCTCTTTTATCACGCACCGCTGAGCGACAAGCCGCGGGAAACCCTGACGGAGGTCGCCCGGAGGGCCTACCCTAGACAGGAAACAGGCGGGCCTTTCCCCAGAGGGCCCCGGGTCAGTCGGGAGGCCGAGGGGATGGACCCCCGCGATCGGGCGGACGCCCTGCTCGCACGAGCCCAGGCGCGCGGTGTGTTCGTCGTGACACCCGACAGCGCGACGTCACCGATGGACTCGGCGAACACCCAGCAGATCCCGCGGGCGCAGATCGACGGGCTCGACCGCAGCCGCGACCCCGACACGACCACGCAGCTGCCGGCGTCGCTGATCGAGGAGAACGACCACCCGCTGGCCGGCTCGGCGCCGACGCGGCGGATGGAGGTCCAGGGCGGCCGCCGTCCGCAGCAGACCACGCCGTTGAGCACGCCGTCGCCGACGACGCCGATGCCCACACCGCTTTCCCGCCGGCCCCAGGCCGAGCAGATCACGAGCCCGCTGAAGGAGCCGGACCCGGACGACACCGGCCTGGTGCCGACGGTGACGCAGAACATCGGCAAGTCCGACCTTTCGCGCCGGCTCGACGGGATCTAGCGGGTTTCCAGCTTCAGCCGCAGCGCGAGGCCGAGCTTCACGGCGGCCAGCACCGGCTTCCAGGCGAGCCCCGGGTGCCGGTCGGCGAGGTAGCGGTAGGCGCTGGCGTGGTGGGCGGCGAGCATCTTCTTCGACGCCTGCGACGTCGAGTGCCCGCCGAGGTGCATGACGCCGGCGGAGGGCACGTAGACGTTCAGCCAGCCGGCCTTGCCCAGCCGGTCGCCGAGGTCGACGTCCTCGAAGTACATGAAGTACCGCGAGTCGAAGCCGCCGATCGATTCGAAGGCTTCCCGGCGCAGCAGCAGGCACGAGCCGGACAGCCACTCGGCGACGCGTTCGACGGGCGTGCCGGTCTCCTGCCGGTACTGCCGGGTCCACGGGTTCCCCGGCCAGACCTTGCCGAAGGCGGCGTGCCCGATGCCGCGGCCGAAGGAGGGCAGCAGCCGGGCGGACGGGTAGACGGTCCCGTCGAGCTCGTGGATCAGCGGCCCGAAGGCACCCCCGCGCGGCCACCGCTTGGCGGCTTCGAGCAGCGTATCGAGCGAACCGGGCTCCCATTCGAGGTCGGGGTTCGCGATGACGATCCAGCCGAACCGCTCGTCGAGCTCGGCGACCCCGCGGTTGCACCCGGTCCCGTACCCGACGTTCTCGCCGATGCTGAGCAGGTGCACGTTCGCGCGCTTCGCGGCCTTCTCGGGCGCACCGTCGGTGGAGACGGTGTCGGCCACGACCACCTGGACCGGCCGCTCGGTGGCCTTCTCGAGGGTGTCGAGAAAGCGCTCGAGGGTGTCGCCGGAGAAGTACGTCACGGTCACGACGCCGAGTTCGTCGCCGTAGCGGGATGCCTCAGTCACCCGGCCATTGTCCACTCGTCACCCAGCGCAACCCCGCCACCCCGCGGCCGGTGACGGAAGGGTCGGCTTGCGTACCCCGACGGTCGGCTCGCGTACCCGGAGGGTCGGCTCGTGAACCGACCGTCCAGGTACGCAAGCCGACCCTCCAGGTACGCCGGCCGACCTTCCGGGTACGTGGTTCAGCGGGTGCGGAGGTGGCGGGACCAGGCCTTGGCGTACGCCTCGCGGTGGCGTTCCGCGGTCGTCGACCACGAGAACTCCTTGGCGCGCTGCTGCGCCGCCGTGGCCAGCTCGGCGCGGCGGCCCGGGTCCGCCAGCAACTCGCCCAAAGCCGCCGCGACGTCGCCGGCGCCCACGCCGCAGTAGGCCACCGCGTCGCCGCCCACCTCCGGCAGCGACAGCCGGCGCGTGGTCAGCACGCACGCGCCGCACGCCATCGCCTCCAGGACCGGCAGCCCGAACCCCTCGCCCAGCGACGGGTACGCCACCAGCTCCGCGCCGCCCAGGAAGCCCGCCAGCGTGCCGAACGGCAGGTAGCCCGCCCGGATCACGCGCAGCCGGTGCGGGACCGCGTCCAGCGCCCGCTCCACCTGGGTGTCCCAGCCCGGCTGGCCGGCCAGCACCAACGCCGGCGCATCCGGTCGCCCGGCGACCGCCCTGGCGAACCCGCGGATCAACGCCGGCACGTTCTTCCGCGGCTCCAGCGCCCCGAGGAAAGCCACGTACGGTGTGCGCCCCAGGCCGACGGCCGCGCGCGCCGCCGCGACCTCCGCCGGGGACGGCGGGTGGAAGCGCTCGCTGTCGACGCCGTGGTGAATCACTTCCAGTGAAGCGTGCCGGACCGGGCCGACGCGGGCCAGCTCGATGGCCGTCGCCGCCGAAGGCACCACGCACAGCGTCGCGCGGCGCAACGCCGTCGCCGTCCACGCGCGGAAGAAGCGGGCCTTCACCGACGAATGCAGCACGGCGTCGGTGAAGAAGGTCGCGTCGTGCAGCGTGACCACCGACGCCGCCGACGTGGCGAGCGGCATCGTGTAGTGCGGCGAGTGGACGACGTCCGCGCCGAGGCGGCGCGCCAGCCGCGGCAGCGTCGCTTGTTCCCAGGTCAGCCGGGCCGTGCGGGTGGTCGTGGCCGGCGAAGCGGGCACGACGCGCGAGTGCGGCGCCAGCTGGTCGTAGAGCTGCAGGTCGCGCGGCTGGCAGACGACGGTGATCCGCGCCCCGTCCGCGTCGAGGGCGGCGACGAGCGAATCGACGTACCGGCCGACACCGCCGCGGTCCGCGGGAACCGCGGTCGCGTCGATCAGCACGCGGGGGTCGTCGCTCACCCCTGCAGCGTACGGCGGCACCCCCGCGCCTTGGTGAGGAACTGGCAAACCGGGCAGGCGAGCGCTCAGTCGTGCGCGCGGCGGTGGATCGCCCACACGGCCTCGGCCGCGCGGCGCCACGTGAAAGCCCTGGCCCGCTCCCGCCCCGCCCGGGTCAGCTCCGCCGCCTTCGCCGGCGAACTCAGCACTTCCCGCAGCGCGGCCGCCAGGGCCGCGGCGTCCCCGCGGGGGACCACGACACCGGCCCCGCCGGCCACCTCTTCCAACGCCGGGACGTCGGTGTGCACCACCGGGATCCCGGCCGCCATCGCCTCCAGCAGGCCCAGGCCAAACCCCTCGGCGAGGCTCGGCACGGCCAGCACGTCGGCGTGGCGCAGCACGGTCGCCAGCTCGGCGTCCGTCACCTTCCCCAGCACCCGCAGCCGCCCGGCGGGCAGGCCGCGCTCGGCCGCCAGCGCCACCGGGTCGATGCCGCCCCAGCCCCGCTGGCCGGCCAGCACGAGCACCGTTCCCTCCAGCGCCGCGACCGCGTCGACCAGCACGTCGATGCCCTTCCGCGGCTCGATCGTGCCGACGGCCAGCACGTACTGCGCCGGCAGCTCCAGGTCCGCCTCGCCGGTGGGCACCCGCACGCCGTGCGGCACCACGCGCACCGGGACGTCGACGTCGATGAGCACCGCGAGCTCGTCGGCGACCGCCCGGGTCGGCACGACCAGCCCGGACGCTCGCCGCGCGGCCCGCGCGATCATCGACCGGTGCCAGCTGACCCCGCGCGCGGTGAGCGTCTCGGGATGGGTCCACGGCACGGTGTCGTGCACGGTCACGCTCAGCGACTTCCCGGCCGGGGCGCGCGGCGGCGCGAACGGCGTCGGCGCGTGCACCGCGTCGCCGCCCGGCCACCAGCGCAGGCCCAGCTGCCACGCGGCGACCAGCGCCCGCGGCGGGATCCGCAGCACCCGCGGCCCGTCGACGCCGTCCAGCCGAGCCGCGGCGACGTCGGCGTGCCGCGCGACCACGCTGGACACCGTCCAGCCCGGCGGCGCGGTCTTCGCCAGCGCGGGGAGGAGCTCGGCCGTGTAGCGCCCGGTGCCACCGGGCACGGGCGCGAGGAGCTGCTCGGCGAGCACGACCAGTTCGGGCACGCGGCTATTGTGCGGGACGTGACCGCGAATCCCGCCACCACGGTGGTAGTCGTGACCTGGCGGGGTGCCGGGTACATCACGGCCTGCCTCGACGCGCTGGCCGCGCAGACGCGTCCACATCGGACGCTCGTGGTCGACAACGCCTCCGGCGACGGCACCGCCGCCCTGCTCGTGGCCCACCCGTCACACCCGCAAGTGTTCCGGCTGCCGCGCAACACCGGCTACGCGGGCGCGCTCGCCGTCGCCCTCCAAAAGGTCCAGACCCCGCTCATGGCGTGGCTGAACGACGACGCCGAGCCGACACCGGACTGGCTCGCGACGCTGGAGGACAGCCTCGAAAAGGCGCCGCTGGCCGCCGCCGCGACCTCGCTGCTCGTGCGGCCGGACGGCACCACGCAGTCCGCCGGCGTCCGGCTGACCGCCGACGGCCACGGCGCCGACGTCACCGAGCCCGCCGGCGAGGTGTTCGGTTTCTGCGGCGGCGCGGCCCTGCTGCGCACCGACGCGCTGCGCAGCGTGCACGGCGTCCCGGCCGGATTCTTCTGTTATTACGAGGACACCGACACGGCGTGGCGGCTGCGGCTGGCCGGGTGGGACGTCGTCGCGGCACCGGACGCCCGCGTCCGGCACGCCCACGGCGTCAGCAGCGAGCTGGGCTCGCCGCTTTTCCACCGCTGGAACGAGCGCAACCGGCTGCTCATGCTGCTGCGCTGCGCGCCCCTCGGCATCGCGGTGAACCAGCTGCTCCGGTTCGCCGTGTTGACAGCGGTGCTGCCGCTGCGCCCCGGGCGGCCGGCGGCGGCGAACTTCCGGTTCGGCCTGCGCTGCCGGGTGCTGGCCGAAGTCGTCCTGCGGTTACCTGCGACGTTGCGGGCACGCCGCAAGATCACCCGTCGCGCGGCGCTCGGCCGAGGCGCGGTCTGGGAGGCATGGGCAGGCCTTTAAGCTTGCGCCAGGATCGACGACGAGGAGCTGGCTTTGGCGCAGGGGGATCCGCAACCGCTCGTCTCGGTGATCGTGGTGAACTACCACGGCGCCGACGACACGATCACCTGCCTGCGCGCGCTCGCCGAGCACGACTACCCCGAGCTCGAGCTGATCTGCGTCGACAACTCGGCCGAAGGGGACGAAGCCGCGCGCATCCGCGACGCCGTCCCGCAGGCCCAGGTCGTCGAGGCGGGCCGGAACACCGGGTTCGCGGGCGGCTGCAACCTCGGCGCGAAGCACGCGAAGGGCACTGTCCTCGCCTTCCTCAACAACGACGCCCGCCCGGCGCCCGGCTGGGTCTCCGCCGCCGTCGCCGAGCTGCGGGCCCAGCCCGGCGTCGCCGCCGTGGCCAGCAAGGTCCTCGACTGGGACGGCACCGGCACCGACTTCGTCGACGGCGGCCTCACCTGGTTCGGCATGGGCTACAAGCGCCACGCGGGCTCACCGCTGGCCGACGTCCCGGCCGCCGAGCACGAGGTCGCGAAGGACGTCCTGTTCGGCACCGGCTCGGCGCTGTTCGTCCGGGCGGGCGTGTTCGCCGAGCTCGGCGGCTTCGACGAGCGGTTCTTCATGTTCTACGAGGACGTCGACCTCGGCTGGCGGCTCAACCTGCGCGGCTGGCGCGTCCGGTACGTCCCGGAATCGCTGACCTATCACCGCCACCACGGCACGATGGCGGCGGTCGACGCCCCGGAGACCGGCCGCGAGACATTCCTCCTGGAGCGCAACGCCCTCGCCGCGCTCTACAAGAACCTTTCCGACGAGACACTGGCCCGCGCGCTGCCCGCGGCGCTCGCCTTGGCCGTCCGCCGGGCCACCGCACGCGGCAAGCTGGACGCCACCCAGCTGGACCTGGAACACGGCGTCGGCCCGATCGAGTCCGGCGACGTCGCCATCCCCCGCGCCACGCTCGCCGGCCTGCTGGCCATCGACCAGTTCGTCGAGCAGCTGCCCTCGCTGGCCGCGTCCCGCGCGGTCGAACAGGCCGTCCGCGTCCGCACCGACGCCGACCTGCTTCCGTTGCTGCGCAAGGCGTTGGAGCCCGCGTACCCACTGCCGCGCTACCTGGCCGCGCACGACATCCTGGTCGAGGCGTTCGGCATCGAGAAGGCCTTCGGGCAGCGCCGGAAGATCCTGGTGATCACCGGCGACGCGCTCACCGAGCGGATGGCCGGCCCGGCGATCCGCGCCTGGAACATCGCGCTGGCGCTGGCCGCCGAGCACGACGTCCACCTCATCACCACCAACCCCCTCGCGACGCCGCCGCCCGCGCCCTTCCGGGTCAGCGCGGGCAAGCACCGCGACCTGGACGCGCCGATCGCCTGGGCCGACGTCGTCGTCCTGCAGGGGCACGTGCTGGAGCTGGCGCCGTCGCTGAAGAAGCAGCACAGCGGCAAGATCGTCGTCGCCGACCTCTACGACCCGATGCACCTGGAGCTGCTGGAACAGGGCAAGGGCGTCGCCGACGACCAGCGCGCGGCCGACCTCGCCGGCGTCACCCGCGTCCTCGACGCCCAGCTCGAGCGCGGCGACTTCTTCCTCTGCGCGTCCGAGCGGCAGCGGCACTTCTGGCTGGGCCACCTCGCCGCGCTGGGGCGGCTTTCGCCGCGCCTGTACGACGCCGACCCGACAACGCAGTCGCTGCTCGCGGTCGTCCCCTTCGGCCTGCCCCCGAAGCCGCCGGTGCGCACCGGGCCGGGGCTGCGCTCGTCGCTGGGCATCGGCGGCTCCGACCACGTCGTGCTGTGGGCGGGCGGGGTGTACAGCTGGTTCGACCCGCTGACGCTGGTCCGCGCGATCGAGAAGCTGCGCCGCCGCCGCGGCGACGTCCGGCTGGTGTTCCTCGGCATGAAGCACCCGAACCCCGAAGTCGCCGAGATGGACATCGGCGCGCGCACGATCCGGCTGGCGGATTCGCTGGGGCTGACCGGCAAGCACGTCTACTTCAACGAGCAGTGGGTGCCCTACCACGAGCGCCAGAACTGGCTGCTCGACGCGAACTGCGGCGTCACCACGCACTACGAGCACGTCGAGACGACCTTCGCGTTCCGCACCCGGGTGCTGGACTACCTGTGGGCGGGCCTGCCGATCGTCACCACCGACGGCGACAGTTTCGCCGACCTGGTCCGCGCGGAGCGGCTGGGCGTCGTCGTCCCGGCCGAGGACGACGTCGCACTGGCCGAAGCGCTCGAAAAAGCGTTGTACGACGAGGAGTTCGCCGCGGGCTGCGTCGAGCGGCTCGCCGTGGTCGCGCAGCGGTTCGCCTGGCCCGAAGCGCTGAAGCCGCTGGTGGAGTTCTGCCGCGACCCGCGCCCGGCGGCCGACCGGCTGCCCGGCTCGGCCGACCTGGTGACGACGCCGCCGGTGCGCGGCCGGGCGATGCTGCGGCGGGACGCGGACCTGATCCGCGAGTACCTGGACGCGGGCGGGCCTGCCGAACTGGCGCGGCGTGTGGGCGGCAGGGTGCTCAAGGTCGCGAAGCAACGGCTCCGCCGTGGCTAGCTCCCTGCGCGTCCTCCTCGACGGAACTCCGCTGCTCGGCGCCCGCACCGGGATCGGCCGGTACACGGCCGCGCTGAGCGAAGAACTGGTGTCGATCCCCGAGGTCGACACGCGCGCGGTGGCGTTCACGCTGCGCGGCTGGCGGCGGCTGCGCCACGTGCTCCCGTACGGCGCGCGCGCCCGCGGGATGCCGGTGGCGGCGCGGCTGCTGCGGATGGCGTGGCGGCGCTCGGACTTCCCGCCGGTGGAGCTGTTCGCCGGCCCGACCGACGTGGTGCACGGCACGAACTTCGTGCTGCCGGGCCGGTTCCGCGCGGCCGGCGTGGTGACCATCCACGACCTGGCCTTCCTGGACAACCCGGACGAGCTGGCCCCGAGCGACCGCGACCTGCCGGAGCTGGTCCGCCGCGGCGCCCGGCGCGCGAACGTCATCTGCACCCCGACGGCGGCGGTGGCGGACGCGGTCGCGGAGCGCCTCGACGTCTCCCGCGACAAGATCGTGGTGACGCCGCTGGGCGTCAACCCGGCCTGGTTCACCGCTCGCCCGCCGGACGACGAGCGCCGTGCGCGGCTGGGGCTGCCGGCGAAGTACCTGCTGTTCGCGGGCGCGGCCGGGCCGCGGAAGGGCCTGAACTGGCTGACCCGCGCCCACGAGGCGGCGCCGGACCTGCCGGACCTGGTGTTCGCGGGCCCGGGCCCCTTTCCCCGCGGCGCCCGGCGCTTCCAGACCGGCTATCTGTCCGATGTGGACCTGCGAACCGTGGTGGCCGGCGCGTCGGCACTGGTGCTGCCCTCGCGCGACGAGGGGTTCGGGCTGCCGGTGCTGGAGGCGATGGCCTCGGACGTCCC
Source organism: Amycolatopsis sp. NPDC005003 (assembly GCF_053600695.1). NCBI lineage: Bacteria > Bacillati > Actinomycetota > Actinomycetes > Pseudonocardiales > Pseudonocardiaceae > Amycolatopsis > Amycolatopsis sp. NPDC005003. The sequence continues at coordinate 56,015 of NZ_JBSGAI010000050.1, forward strand.
GGTGGTCTGCACGGACATCCCGGCGCTGCGCGAAGTGGCGGGCGAGTGCGCCAGCCTGGTCCCGTACGGCGACGTGGACGGCCTGGCGGAGGCCCTGCGAACGGCGGTGACGGACCCGCACGCGGTGGCGACGTCGGCATCGAGGCGCGCCCACGCGGCGAACTTCACGTGGCGCACGTGCGCGGAGCTGACGGTGGGCGCCTACCGGCTGGCCTCAGGGCGTCACTGACCCCGCGGCGAAGTAGGCGGCCAAGGCGTCTTCCCACGAGCGCATCGGCGTGAGCCCGGCTTCGAGCCACGAAGCCGGGGAGAGCACCGAGTACGCCGGACGGGCCGCCGGGCGCGGGAACTCCGCCGTCGTGCACGGCTTCACCCGCGCCGGGTCCGCGCCCAGGTGTGAGAACACCGCGCGCGCGAACCCGCACCAGCTCACCGAACCCGCGTTCGTGCAGTGCAGCACCCGCTGCGCCGGCCCCTCCCCCGAAGCCACTCGCGAGGCCAGCTCCAGCAGCCCCGCGGCCAGGTCGGCCGTCCACGTGGGACCGCCCACCTGATCGTCCACAACGGACAACTCCGGGCGGGACGCCTCCAGCGAAGCCATGGTCTTCACGAAGTTCGACCCCGACTTGCCGTACAGCCAGGACGTCCGCACCACCCACGCCGACGCCCCGGAGCCGAGCACCGCGTCCTCGCCCGCCGCCTTCGTGCGGCCGTACGCCGACCGTGGGCCCAGCTCGTCCGAAGGCTCGTACGGCCGGGAAGCGTCACCCGGGAACACGTAATCCGTCGACACGTGGATCAGCGGCACCCGCCGGGAGGCGCAGGCCGCCGCGAGCACCCGCGGCCCGTCGGCGTTCACCGCGAACGCGCGCTCCTCGTCGGCCTCCGCCGCGTCGACCGCCGTGTACGCCGCGGTGTTGACGACCACCGGCGTCGAACCCGCCTCGCGGGCCCGCTCGGCCAGCGCCCCGACCGCGGCCAGCACCTGGCCGGTCACCGTCACGTCCAGTTCGGCCGACCCCGGGGCCACGACGTCCACCGAAGGGGACGCCAGCGCGGCGAGATCGCGGCCGAGCTGCCCGGAACCCCCGGGCACGAGCACCGTCAGCGGCACGGAAACTTCCCCTACTTCTTCAGCGCGGCCCGCTCGGCCAGCGGTTCCCACCACGCGCGATTGTCCCGGTACCACGCCACTGTCCCGGCCAGACCGTCCTCGAAGGACACGCGCGGAGCGTACCCCAGCTCACTCGCGATCTTCGTGATGTCCACCGAATACCGGCGGTCGTGGCCCTTGCGGTCCTCGACCGGCTCGACGCTGTCCCAGCCCGCGCCGACCGCCGCCAGCAGCTTCTCCGTCAGCGCGCGGTTCGTCAGCTCGGTGCCGCCGCCGATGTTGTAGATCTCGCCCGGCCGCCCGCCGTCGGCAACCAGCTGGATGCCGTGGCAGTGGTCGTCCACGTGCAGCCAGTCACGGACGTTGAGCCCGTCGCCGTAGAGCGGCACCTTCCCGCCGTCGAGCAGGTTGGTGACGAACAGCGGGATGACCTTTTCCGGGAACTGGTACGGACCGTAGTTGTTGGAACACCGGGTGATGCACACCGGCAGCCCGTGGGTGCGGAAGAACGACCGGGCCACCAGGTCGGACGACGCCTTCGACGCCGAATACGGCGAGTTCGGCTCCAGCAGGTGGTCTTCGGTCCACGAGCCGTGCTCGATCGAGCCGTACACCTCGTCGGTGGACACGTGCACGAACTTGCCGACACCGGCTTCCAGGGCCGCCTGCAGCAGGTTCTGCGTGCCGAGCACGTTCGTCAGCACGAAGTCGGCGGCGCCGAGGATCGAGCGGTCCACATGGGACTCCGCGGCGAAGTGCACGACGAGGTCCACGCCGGTCATGACGTCCGCCACCAGCGCCGTGTCGCAGATGTCGCCGCGGACGAACCGCAAGCGCGGGTCGGCGGCGACGGGGGCCAGGTTGGCCTCGTTGCCCGCGTAGGTGAGCTTGTCCAGCACGACCACCTCGGCGTCGCGCAACGTCGGGTAGGCGCCGGTCAGCACCTGCCGGACGTAGTGCGACCCGATGAAGCCGGCACCACCGGTGACCAGGACCCGCATCTTCCCGCCTTTCCCTCGTGCCCCGGGCGGGGCAATCCGCCCCCAGCCTACGGAGGTCCCACAACACCCTCAGTAGAGTCTTCTTGGAGACACACTGGTGTCCTGGGGGAAGCACGGGGTCACAGGGGAGGAAGCGCGTGACCGATCAGGCTGCGCCGACCATCCCGGCGCAACGTGGCAACGTCGTCGCGGTCTTCGCCCGCCGCGGCGGCAAGGCCGTGGTTTCCCTGCTGTCGGTGGCCGTCCTGGCCCTGACCTGGTACGGCTGGCACTACATCGGCGACCCGAACACCGGCCTGACCACCACGAACGTCTTCGCCGACACCGAGGCGCACGCGAAGCCGCTCGACGGCGCGGTCGACATCCTCCTGGTCGGCCAGGACAGCCGCACCGACGCGCAGGGCAACCCGCTGCCCCGCGAGGTGCTGGACATGCTGCACGCCGGCGTCTCCGACGGCGAGCTGAACACCGACACGATGATCCTCGTGCACATCCCCCAGAACGGGAAGCAGGCGATCGCGATCTCGTTCCCCCGCGACTCGTGGGTGGAGCTGACCGGCGGCTTCGGCAAGCACAAGCTCAACAGCGCATTCGTCTACGCGTACACGGACACTTACCGGGCGTCGCAGCGCAAGGGCACGACCGACCTCAAGCAGGCCGACCAGGAAGCGAAGGTGGCCGGGCGGAAGAACCTGATCGCCACGATCGAGAAGTTCATCGGCAAGCCGGGCATGATCGACCGCTACGCCGAGGTCAACCTGGCGAGCTTCTACGAGATCACCAAGTCGATCGGCGGCGTCGAGGTCTGCCTCAAGGGGCCGGTCAAGGAGGCGAAGTCCGGCGTCGACCTGCCGGGTGGGCGCCAGACGATCGAAGGCGTGCAGGCGCTCGCGTTCGTCCGGCAGCGCTACGGCCTGCCCAACTACGACCTCGACCGGATCGCCCGCCAGCAGGCGTTCCTCTCCGGCCTGGCCCGCAAGGTGATCTCGACCGACGTGCTGACCAGCCCGGGCAAGATCGCCGACCTGGTGGCGGCGGTGAAGAAGTCCGTCGTGCTGTCCCAGGGCTGGGACCTGACGGAGTTCGCCGAGCAGATGCGCGGCCTGACCGGCGGCAAGATCGAGTTCCACACCATCCCCACCCTGGGCAACGCGAACATCGGCGGCGCCGACGTGCTGCGCGTGGACCCGGCCCAGGTGGCGGCGGAGGTGGCCCGGCTGACGTCGGACGGCGACACCCCGGCGACCTCGACGTCGGCACCCGCGCAGCTGCCCGGTGCGGCGGCCGTCACGGTCGAGTTGTTCGACGGCTCCGGCTCGCCGTCGGTGGCCGGCCAGACGCACGCGACGCTGCAGGGCAAGGGCTTCACGCTCGCCGCCGACCAGCGGCTGAGCGCCCGCAGCACCACCGTCGTCCGGTACAACCCGGCCGACGACACCGCGGTGGGCCTGGTCAAGCAGGCGCTGGGCTCCGGGCTGCCGTCCGAACCGGACCGGGACGTCCCGGCCGGGCACGTGCGCGTGCTGCTCGGCAAGGACTTCCGGAACTCGGCCGCCGGCCCGGGGGGCGCACCGACGTCGACGGCCGCCAAGCCGCCGGCCGCCACGTCGGCGGTGTCCGCCCCCGCCGCGCCGCCGATCACCGCGGGCGACGTCCCCTGCATCAACTAGACTGCGTACGCAGGGTGTTCGGGGGAGGAAAACCAGCGTGGCTGACGACCAGGAAGAACCGGAGGCGAAGGCCGAGCCGGTGACCAAGGGTGACGAAGACTGGAAGCCGTCACCGTTCCCGCGGGAGGCGTCCGCACCGGCGCCGCCGTCGCGGATGCGCCGGGTGGGTCGCATGACTCGCCGGGTGGCGATCGGCTTGGTGTCCCTGCTCGCGCTCGGCGCCAGCGGCTACGCCTACGTCACCAAGGACCAGCTGCAGAGCGCGGCCCCGACGACCGACGCGCTCACCCCGCGGGCCGGCGAGCCCGCGCCGCCGCCCGCGGACGACGGCGCGGAGGACATCCTGCTCGTCGGCAGCGACGCGCGCACGGACGCCCAGGGCAACGCGCTGCCGGGCCGGGTGCTCCGGCAGCTGCGCACCGAAGCCAACGACGGCGCGGTGAACACGGACACGATGATCGTGCTGCGGATCCCCAAGAACGGCGGCAAGCCGTCGGCGGTCTCGATCCCGCGCGACACGTGGACGGCCATCCCCGGCCGCGGCGAGGCGAAGATCAACTCGGCGTACGGCGCCGCGAAAGCGCGGTACGCGGGGCAGCTGCGCGGGCAGGGCGAGCGCGACCAGGCGAAGATCGAGCGCGACTCCGACACCGAGGGCCGCCGGGTGCTGGTGCAGGCACTGCAGGACCTGACGCAGGTGCGGATCGACCACTACGCGGAGATCAACCTGCTGGGCTTCTACCTGCTCACCGAGGCGCTCGGCGGCGTCAAGGTGTGCTTGAACCACGCGACCGAGGACAAGGATTCGGGCGCGAACTTCCGCCGCGGTGAGCAGACGGTCTCCGGCGGGGAAGCGCTGTCGTTCGTCCGGCAGCGCAAGAACCTGCCGCGCGGCGACCTGGACCGGATCGTCCGGCAGCAGGCGTTCCTGTCCTCGGCGCTGCACCAGCTGCTTTCGGCGGGCACGCTGACCAGCCCGGGCACGCTGAACGACCTGATGGACGCGGTGCACCGGTCGTTGACCCTGGACCCCGGTCTCGACCTGCTTCAGTTCGCGCAGCAGGCGAAGGGCATCGCGTCGGGTGACTTGACGTTCGCGACGATCCCGGTGGTGACGGCGAACGGCCGGAGCCCGGACGGGCAGAGCATCGTGCAGGTCGACCTGAAAGCGGTCCGCGAGTTCGTGGCGAGCCTGGCCGGGCGCCCGGCCCCGGCGGCGACCCCGCAGGCGGCGTCGGGCGGCGGCTCGGGCAGCGGCGCCGCCCCCGTCGCGGCGCCGCTGCTCCGAGACTCGCCCGGAGTGCCCTGCGTCAACTGAAGTCGGCGCGGTGCTCCTCCGCCCACTGCCGGAAGGTCCGCGGCGCGTTCCCCGTCACCTCGCGCACCACGTCCGTCACCACCGACGACTCCCTCGTCGTCCGCTCCATCGCGCGCAGCACCTCCGGCGGGACTTCGGGCGGCCAGCCCAGCGCGACCATCCGCTCGGTGGCCTGCTCCGGCGTCAGTTCCTCGACCCGCAGCGGCCGGCCCAGCACATCCGCCAGCACCGCCACCTGCTCCCGGAAACTGATCGGTTCCGGCCCGCTCAGCTGCAGCGCTTCCCCCGGGTGCGAGCCGTCCGCGAGGATCTTCGCCGCGACGTCGCCGATGTCCCGCTCGTGGATCGCACCGACCCGCGAATCCGGGTACGGCGTGCGGACCGCACCCTCCGCGATGTCGTGGCGCCAGCCCAGGGTGTTGGTCGCGAAGGAGCCCGGGTTCAGCAGCGTCTCCGCGAACGGCGCCGCGATCAGCGCCTCCTCCACCACCCGGTGCAGGCGCGCGATGCGGCTCTGCGCTGACCGCGGCTCGAGCGTCGCGCCGGACGACAGCAGCACGACGTGCCGCACGCCGGCCGCCTCGGCCGCCTTCACGAAACCGTCGATGCCCTGCGGGCGCACGTAGAGGAAGGCCGCGGAGACGCCGTCGAGCGCCGGCTCCAGCGTCGAGGCGTCTTCCAGGTCGGCACTCACCTTCGCGACGCCGTCCGGCACGTCGAGCTTCGCGGCGTCACGGCTCGAGGCGCGGACGTCTTGACCTGCGGCGACGAGCGCGTCGACCACCGCGCGCCCGACGTGTCCGGTGGCCCCGGTGACGAGAATGGTCATGGCTTCCCCCAGCTTCCCCAGATAAGTTTGCTTTCAAAGCAAAAGTACTGAACCCGGCGATCCGGTGTCAACCGGCGCGGCGCGTGGTCCGCGCTTTAGCCTTGTCCACATGAGCCTGACCGACGAGCTGCTGCGCCCGCTGCCGGCCGCCCAACCGTTGATCACCCACTACGACGACCAGCTGGGCAGCCGCGTCGAGCTGTCCGTCGCGACCACCGCCAACTGGGCGGCGAAGACGGCCAACTGGCTGACCGAGGAGTTCGACGTCGAGCCGGGCGACGCCGTGGCCGTGCAGCTGCCGGCGCACTGGCAGACCGCCGGCGTGCTGCTCGGGGTGTGGTGGTGCGGGGCGCGCGTGGTCACCGAGGGCGCCGGCGCGCGGGTGGCCTTCGTCGGGCCGGACGACCCGGAACCGACCGGCGCGGCGGCCACTGCCGTCGTGACGCTGGACCCGATGGGCCGCGGCCTCGCCGAGCCGCCGGGCGGCGGCGCGTTCGACTACCTGAGCGAGGCACGGCTGGCGGGCGACCAGTACCGCCCGCTCTTCCCGGTCCCCGGCGACACGGCCGCGCTCTTCGAGTCCACTGTGGACGAGGTACTGGCCGAGGCCAGGGCCCGCGCCGCGAAGCTGGGCCTCACCGCGGCCGACCGGGTGCTGTCCACCCGGGACTGGACCGGACCGGACGGCATCCTCGACGGCCTGCTCGTCCCGCTGGCCGCGGGCGCCCACCTGGTCCACGTGAGCAACGCCGACCAGGCGAAGCTGGACGCCCGCCGCGAGGCGGAACGCACCACGGCGGACCTCCCGGCCTGAACGCAGTCTGCCGCGGCCGGTCGTGAGTGGTAATTCGGGTTCTAACAAACAAAAAAACAAAAAAAAGGGGCCCCGCAGACGGGGGAGAAAAGGGAGAA
>NZ_JBSGAI010000051.1:0-59942 GCF_053600695.1 Amycolatopsis sp. NPDC005003
CATCTCCCCCTCATCCCAACCCCCCTCCTCTTCCACATTCTGCGCGTCTCCCATCTCCCACCTCTTTCTTGTGTTTTATTTCGGGTTAGAACCCGAAATACCACTCACGACCAGCCGCGGCAGAGCACTCAACCGGACGGTCGGCGCTACCTCGGCGTGTACGTCAGGCAGTTCGCCGCGTGGCCGCCGCCGCCCGGGCCGACGCGGATGCTGTCCGCCGCGCACTCCAGCGAGGAGTTGTGCCGGCAGTCCGTCCGGGAACACGCGCCGACCTGGGCCACGACCCGGTCCAAGCCGCCCTTCGTGTTCAGCGGGACGAACGTTCCGCAGTCCGCCGATCCGTTGCCGCCGCCCACCGTGATGGCGAAGGCGTGGCAGCCGTCGTGGTTGTAGGAACAGCCGCTGACCGTGCACTCGTGCACGGCGGGCATCTCGGTGGTGGTCATCCGCTCTCCTGGTTCCGTGGTGGGAAAACAGTCGGTTCCCCGACCGTCCCACCCGGAACCGGGCCTCGCAACGCACGCCACCACGGCCGGGTGACAAACGTCCCCGATCGAGCGCCGCAGCCTCAGTGCGTGAGCGTGTTCGGGTCGCTCGTGCTGGGCCGCCCGGTCTCGACGTGCCCGGCCAGGCGGCGCAGGAAGCGCGGGTCGCGGTCCGAGACGATCGAGACGTCGTACCAGTTGCCGCTGCGCCGCGTGTCCACCACCTCGACCACCCGCGCGCCCGGGCGCAGGACCCGGGACGTCGAGCGGCGGCCGTACGCGTCGGTCAGCGTGACCCGCACCGGGGCCGGGCCGCTGTTGGTCAGCACGAGCGCCAGGTTCCCGCTGCGCCCCTCCGGCCGCGCGCTCACCTCGGGCCCGGCGAGACCGCCGCCGCGGAACTGCCGGACGAACCCGTTCGGCCCGTAGGCGGTGTAGTCATAACCCCCGGACACCGGCAGCGTGGCGGCGAGCGAGCGGCCGGCGCCCGCGGTGTACGTCCGCGGCTCGCCCCCGGGCGAGGTGACGTAGAACGTCGCGCCCGCCCGGCCCTGGTTGACGAACGTCAGACCGAAAACGTCCGCCACCCGCGCGTCGACGGCCAGGTCGTACGGCAGCGCCCGCGCCGGCCGCAGCCCGGGTTCCTGCTTCGGCAGCACGGCGGTGGCCGGGACGGCCGGCACGTAGTCCGGGTGCCGCTTGCGGTCCGGCGGCTCGTAGCCCGCGGTGTCCGGCAGGGCGGGCACCCGCGCGTCGGTGCGCGCGAAGTCGAACGCCGAGGTCAGGTCCCCGCACACCGAGCGGCGCCAAGCCGTGATGTTCGGCTCGGGCACGCCGAAGCGCCGCTCGATGAACCGGATGATCGAGGTGTGGTCGAACGTCTCCGAGCAGACGTAGCCACCCTTGCTCCACGGCGACACCACGAGCATCGGCACCCGCTGGCCGAGCCCGTACGGACCGGCCGGGTTCGAGGCCGAGCCCGCGAAGATCTCCCCCGTAGTGTCCACAGTGGACTGGGCGGCCGTCGCGTACGGCGGGACGACGTGGTCGAAGAAGCCGTCGTTCTCGTCGTAGGTGATGAACAGCGCGGTCCTGCTCCACACGTCCGGGTTCGCGGTGAGCGCGTCGAGGACCTGCGCGATGTACCAGGCGCCGTAGTTCACCGGCCAGTTCGGGTGCTCGCAGAACGCTTCCGGCGCGGTGATCCAGGAAACCTGCGGCAGCTTCCCGGCCTTGACGTCCGCCCGCAGCCGGTCGAAGTAACCCTCGCCCGCCTTGGCGTTCGTGCCGGTGCGGGCCTTCTCGTACAGGGCGTCGCCGGGCTTCGCGGTGCGGTAGGCGTCGAAGTACAGCAGCGAGTTGTCGCCGTAGTTGCCGCGGTAGGCGTCTTCGATCCAGCCCCAGCCGCCGGCGGCGTCGAGGCCGTCGCCGATGTCCTGGTAGATCTTCCACGAAACGCCCGCCTGTTCGAGGCGCTCGGGGTAGGTCGTCCAGGAGTAGCCCTTTTCGTCGTTGCCGAGGACCGGCCCGCCGCCCTTGCCGTCGTTGCCCGTGTAACCGGTCCACATGTAGTAGCGGTTCGGGTCGGTAGAGCCCATGAACGAGCAGTGGTAGGCGTCGCAGATGGTGAACGCATCGGCGAGGGCGTAGTGGAACGGGATGTCCTCGCGGGTCAGGTACGCCATCGTGGTCGTGCCCTTCGCGGGCACCCACTTGTCGTACTTGCCGGCGTTCCACGCCGCGTGCGTGTCGTTCCAGCCGTGCGGGAGGTCCTGGATGAACTGCAGGCCCAGGTTGTCCGCTTCGGGGCGGAACGGCAGGATGTCGCGCTTGCCGTCCGACTGCGCCCAGACGGACTTGCCGTTTGCCAGGGTCGCCGGCCGCGGGTCGCCGAAGCCGCGGACCCCGCGCAGGGCGCCGAAGTAGTGGTCGAACGACCGGTTTTCCTGCATCAGCACCACGACGTGCTCGACGTCCCGCAGGGTCCCGGTCCGGTGGAACGCGGGGATTTCCGCTGCGCGGGCGATGCTGGCGGACAGCGCGGAAAGGGCGGCGGTACCGCCGGCGAGCTGCAGAAAACGTCGTCGGTTGACGTCCGTCATGGGGACTCCGGGGGGTCGTGGTGGCGAGCCGGGTCAGTATGGGTGGCGAAGAGCGAACCTGTCCCGGGACCGAGGCTAACGCCGGGCGAAACCCTGGTTAACGCCTGCGAGCGGACAGGCCCCGGACAAAGATGTTGACAGAGATACGGAAGTACGTACTAATGTAGTGACTCACTATGAACGACGTACCCAATCTCTCCCGGGACGCGGACGACCGGCTCTACGCCCCCGACGTCCGGGCCGCGCTGGCCGGGTTCACGCTCGGCGAAGACACCGGCGTGCTCGAAGCCGCGGCCGCCGTCCGCACGGCCGCCCGGAGCCTCGAAGCGCTGCGGTCCCGGGGCACCGACAGCCGCGGCCTCAGCCCCGGCGCCCTCGACATCCTGATCCGGCTCGCCGGCGGCGACGCGAACATCAAGGACCTCGCCGCGTCCGCCGGCGTGAGCTCCCGGAACGTGACCGGCCTCGTCGACACCCTGGAACGCGCCGGCCTCGCCGGGCGCGTGCCCGACCCGCGCGACCGGCGGGCGGTGCTGGTCCGGATCACCCCGGACGGCCGGACCTGGCTGGCGGAGTTCCGGCAGCCATCGCAGCTGGCCATGGCCGCGCTCTTCCGGGGGTTCACCGCCGCCGAGACGGCCCAGCTGCGGCACCTGTGCCTGCGGCTCGCCGAGAACCAGTACCACCTCGCCCGCCACCTGGAGGACCGATGAGCACCCGGACCAGAGAAACCGTGCGGGCCTACCACCGCGCCCGATTCGAAGGCGACGTGACCGCCGCGGCCGCGCAGCTGGCCGCCGCGTTCACCTTCCGCAGCCCGCTGATCGAATCCGCCGACGCGCGCGGCCACCTCGACGGGCTGGCGGGGTTCGTCGGGATCGTCACCGGCGTGGACCTGATCAGCGAGCTCTACGGCGATGCCGAGGCCACGCTGGTCTACGACGTGCACACCGCGACCCCGGTCGGCACGCAGCACACCGCGGAGCACTTCCGGCTGCGCGACGGGAAGATCGAGGCCATCACGCTGATCTTCGACGCCACGCGCTGGCATCCGCTCATGGCCGCCGTGCGGCGGTGACCCGCCCGGGTGCCCGGGTTTGTGGAGACCACGGGCTGAGCTCGAACACCGGGCGGGTCACCGCCGCGACCGGTGTACCCGGCCCGCGGCCCGGCAAACGCGGCCGGGCGGGTCCGGCTGCGGGAACCGGCGGCGCCGGGCAGAATCCCGGCATGCTCGGACGGGTGTGGCGTTCTGCGGGGATGCGCTGAGTGGGCCGCTGGGAGTACCTGGCCGTCCTCGGCGCGTGCGTGCTGGTGACGCTGCCGATCGAACTGGCGGGCGCGCGGGTGTACCGCAGGCCGGGCCGGCTCGCCCGCGCGGTGCTGCCGGTGGCGGCGGTGTTCCTCGTCTGGGACGCCTTGGCCATCGCGGGCGGTGTCTGGCACTTCGACGCGGCGTTCGTCAGCGGCTTGCGTGCGCCGTTCGGGATTCCCTTGGAAGAAGTCCTCTTCTTCGTCGTCATCCCGGTGTGCGGTGTCCTGACCTACGAAGGGGTCGGCCTGACCGGACGGCTGCTGCGGCGGTGGCGCCGCGGAAAGGAGTAAGGCCCGTCTCCGCCCAGCGGAGGTCCGAGGGGGGTCGACCTGCGAGCGGAGACGGGAGTTTCAGGGCCGGTACGGGGGCCGCCTCGCGGCGGAAGGCTCAACACGGCTCCAGCGTTACCGGTATTCCGTGAAGGCAAGGGGTGAGGCCCGGGGGCACCGCCGTACCGACACTCTGTACAACGTCCTGCCCCCGCTGGTGTTCCGGGTGGCGAGGGTGACGTGCGTCGCTCAGTGGACAGCCGCCGGCTGCCGGGTCCGGACCGCCCAGCGGGTCAACGCGGGCACGGGTGCGACGGCCGCCAGGAACACGACCGCGACCAGCAGCCAGCCCGGTCCGCCGAGCCCGCCCACCGCGAGGGTGAACACGGCGGGGCCGATCATCTGCACGGTGGCCGTCGCCGCTTCGGTCGCGCCTTGGTAGGCGCCCTTGGCGTCTTCCCGCATCAACCGCACCGACAGGCCCCAGTTGGCGGCCACGTACCCCAGCTCCCCCACGACGTGCAGCGCCGCGGCGAGGCCCACCACGCCGACCGCGAGTGCTCCCGAGCCACCGGCGGTCGTGGCGAGCAGCACGCAACTGGCCGCGAGCACCACCCCGGACACCACCGCCGTGCGCGCGGCCTGGCCCGTCGTGCGCGCGAACCGGGCGAACGGCACCTGGAACACCGCGATCCCGACCGAGCTGATGACCACCACGACGCCGCCCAGTCCCAGCGGCAGGTGCGTCCGGCCGGACAGCCACAGCGGCAAGCCGGCCGACAACATGGCCCAGCACAGCGAAAGCACGGCCGTGGCCGCGGTGAGGCACAGGTACGGCCGGTCCTTCAGCACCACTCGGGTCGCCGTCCTCCGCGGGACCGGCGCGGGTGCGGGCACCAGCAGGGTCGCGCCGGCGAGCACCAGGAAACTCACGGCGTTGCCCGCGATGGCCAGCGTGTAGGCCCACCGGGCGTCGGCGGTGAGCACCAAGGCGCCCAGCCCGGCCCCCGCGGCGTACCCGACGTGCTGGGCCACCCGCTGCTGCGCGAGCACGCGCACCCGATCGGCGGGTTCGGTGACCAGCCCGGTGATCAGCGCCGTCCGGACCGCGGTCCCGCCGGTCGCCAGGGCGGTGAAGGGCACCGTCACGGCCAGGAACGACCAGGTGCCGTCCACGGCGAGGTAGCCTGCCATCGCGGCGGCCCGCACCAGTGTGAGGGTGACCAGCACCGGCCGCGCGCCCGCCCGGTCGGCGAACGCGCCCAGCGGTACCGCGGCGGCCATCCCCACCGCGCTCGCCACCGCCAGCCCGGCACCCACGGTGACCGGCGGCAGCCCGGCGATCCGGGTGAGGTAGAGCGCCCAGATCGTGAACCAGAGGCCGTCGCCGAGCGCGGACACCCCGCGGCCCCACAGGAGACTTCGCATGCATCCACCCTTCACGATGACGTGAAGGGTATTTCCCACGCCGGCCGCCTGCAAACATCATTCACGTGCTCGTGAAGCGTGCTAGGCTCGCGCACGTCGGAAGGGGCGGTGATGGGCGGACTGGTCGACGCGGGCAACGCCGTCCAGGGCGCGATCGTCGAGCTGACCCGCGAACTGGCCGACCCGGTCCGGCTGACGGCCCTGCAGGTGCTGGCCGCCGAGGGCCCGCACACGATGGTGCAGCTGGCCGACGCGCTCGGCGTCACCGCACCCCGGCTGGGCAACCACCTGGCCCGGCTGCGGGCCGCCGAGCTGGTGACGGTCGAGCACACCGGACGGCACGCGGTCTACCGCGTCGGCCGCGAAGACCTCCTGGGCGTGCTCACCGCCCTCGCGCACTACGCCGGCAAAGACGGCATCACCCCGCCGGACCGCGCCGAGTCGGGCGCGGACATCGCGCACACGTGTTACGACCACGCGGCGGGACGGCTCGGCGTGGCGGTGTTCGCCCTGCTCGTCTCACGCGGGGCGCTGCGGCCTCCGGACGGATCCGCCGCGGACGTGGCCTTGGGTGACGACCTGTCGGCGTTCCGGGACCTCGGCGTTTCGCCGGCGGAGGTCGATCCCGGCCGGCGGCGGCCGGCCACGGCGTGCCTGGACCGGACCCACCGCGTCCCGCACCTCGGCGGCGTCCTCGGCCACGAGGTCCTGGCAGCGTTCCTGGCCGACGGCCTGGTCCGCCGCGGCCCGGGAGACCGCGAGCTGCGGATCACCCCGCGCGGCCGCCGCCGGTTCGGTGCCCTGCTGCCGGGGTTCTGACGTCAGCGACGTCCGGAGCGGCTCGCCGCGAGGTACTCGCGGTTGAGCGTCGCGATGCTCGAGAACGGGATCCCCTTCGGGCAGGACGCCACGCACTCCCCCGTGTTCGTGCAGCCGCCGAAGCCTTCGGCGTCCATCGCGTCCACCATGTCGAGCACCCGGCTCGCGCGCTCGGGGCCGCCTTGCGGGAGCAGGCTCAGGTGGGTCACCTTCGCCGCGGTGAAGAGCGTGGCCGAGCCGTTCGGGCAGGCCGCCACGCAGGCGCCGCAGCCGATGCAGGTCGCGTTGTCGAAGGCCAGGTCCGCGTCCGGCTTGGGGACCGGGGTCGCGTGCGCGTCCGGGGCGCTGCCCGTCGGCGCGCTGACGTACCCGCCGGCCTGGACGATCCGGTCGAGCGCCGACCGGTCGACGACCAGGTCCTTGATGATCGGGAACCCTTTGGCGCGCCACGGTTCCACGTCGATCACGTCGCCGTCGGCGAAGGAGCGCAGGTGCAGCTGGCACGACGTCGTGCGCTCGGGGCCGTGGGCCCGGCCGTTGATCACCACGCCGCACGAGCCGCAGATGCCTTCGCGGCAGTCGTGGTCGAACGCCACCGGCTCGTCGCCGGCCTCGATCAGCCGCTGGTTCAGCACGTCCAGCAGCTCGAGGAACGACATGTCCGGGCTGACGCCCTCGACCGGGTAGGCGACCAGCCGGCCTTCGGCGGCCGGGCCGGCCTGCCGCCAGACGCGGACGGTGAGTTTCATGTGTAACTCCGCTGGGTCGGGTGGACGTGCTCGAAGACCAGTTCTTCCCGGTGGAGCACCGGCTCGGCGCCGTACTCCCAGGCGGCGACGTACGCGAAGTTCTCGTCGTCGCGCAAGGCTTCGCCTTCGGGGGTCTGGTGTTCTTCGCGGAAGTGGCCGCCGCAGGATTCCTCGCGCGCGAGGGCGTCGACGAGCATGAGCTCGGCCAGCTCCAGGAAGTCGGCGACGCGGTGGGCCTTCTCCAGCTCCTGGTTGAGCTCCGCGCCGCCGCCGGGGATCCGGACGTCCCGCCAGAACTCCGCCCGGAGCCCGGGCACCCGGCCCAGGGCCTTGCGCAGGCCTTCGCGGGTGCGGGACATCCCGCAGTGGTCCCACATCAGCAGGCCGAGCTCGCGGTGGAACGAGTCGACCGACCGCGTCCCCCGCACCGCGAGGAGCCGGGAAATCCGGTCGCGTACCTCGGTTTCCACCTCGCGGACCGCCTCGGCGGAGACGTCGCCGAGCCGCGTGCCGCCGAGGTAGTCGTTCACCGTCGCGGGCAGCACGAAGTAGCCGTCGGCGAGACCCTGCATGAGCGCCGACGCGCCGAGCCGGTTGGCGCCGTGGTCGGAGAAGTTCGCCTCGCCGATCACGAACAGCCCGGGGATCGTGCTCTGCAGGTCGTAGTCCACCCACAGCCCGCCCATCGTGTAGTGGATGGCCGGGTAGATCCGCATCGGCACCGCGTACGGGTCTTCCGCGGTGATGCGCTGGTACATGTCGAAGAGGTTGCCGTAGCGGGCTTCGATCGCCGGACGGCCCAGGCGCGCGATCGCGTCGGCGAAGTCGAGGTAGACGCCCAGGCCGCCGGGGCCGACGCCGAACCCGGCGTCACAGACGTTCTTGGCCGCCCGTGAGGCGATGTCCCGCGGCACGAGGTTGCCGAAGCTCGGGTAGAGGCGCTCGAGGTAGTAGTCGCGCTCGTCCTCGGGGATCTCCCCTGGTGATCTGGGGTCGCCGGCGCGTTTCGGGACCCAGATCCGGCCGTCGTTGCGCAGCGACTCGCTCATCAGCGTCAGCTTCGACTGGTGCTCGCCCGACCGCGGGATGCACGTCGGGTGGATCTGGGTGAAGCACGGGTTCGCGAAATAGGCGCCGCGCTTGTGGGCCCGCCAGATCGCCGTGGCGTTGGAGCCCTTGGCGTTGGTCGAGAGGTAGAAGACGTTGCCGTAGCCGCCGGTGGCGAGCACGACGGCGTCCGCGAGGTGCGTGGTGATTTCGCCGGTGACCAGGTCGCGCGCGACGATGCCACGGGCCCGGCCGCCGGAAACGACCAGGTCCAGCATCTCGGTGCGCGCGTGGAGCTCGACGTTCCCGGCGTCGATCTGCCGGGACAGCGCCTGGTACGCGCCGATCAGCAGCTGCTGGCCCGTCTGGCCGCGCGCGTAGAACGTCCGCTGCACCTGCACACCGCCGAAGGACCGGGTGTCCAGCAGCCCGCCGTACTCCCGGGCGAACGGCACCCCTTGGGCCACGGCCTGGTCGATGATCTGCGCCGACACCTGCGCCAGCCGGTACACATTGGACTCCCGGGCCCGGAAGTCGCCGCCCTTGACCGTGTCGTGGAAGAGCCGGTACACCGAGTCGCCGTCGTTGCGGTAGTTCTTCGCCGCGTTGATACCGCCCTGAGCCGCCACGGAGTGCGCGCGCCGCGGCGAGTCCTGGAAGCAGAACTGGACGACGTGGTAGCCCTGCTCGGCGAGGGTCGCACCGGCCGAGCCGCCGGCCAGCCCCGTGCCCACGACGATCACCCGGTGCCGCCGCCGGTTCGCCGGGTTCACCAGCTTCGCGGCGAACTTTCGTTCGTCCCAGCGGTTTTCGAGCGGCACAGCCGGTGCCTTGGTGTCGGCGATCGGGTTGCCCACACGGTATCCGGACATCAGTGCACCACTCCCGTCATGATCGCGACCGGGACGAGGGCGTAGCCGCCCGCGACCACGACCGCCGTCGTGCTGCCGAAGATCTTGATCGCCCGTTCCCGCCGCGGGCGGGTGGCGCCCAGGGTGCGGGCGGCGCTCGCGAAGCCGTGGTGGATGTGCAGGCCCAGCATGGCCAGGGCGAGCAGGTAGATCAGGTTGACCCACCAGACCTGGAAGTCCGCGACGAGGTTGTGGTACGGGTCCCCGGGGACGAAGTCCCGGTTCACCGTGCCGACGGTGAAGTCGAGGATGTGCCAGACGACGAACACCGCGAGCGTCGCGCCGCCCCAGCGCATGGTGCGCACGGCGAAGGTCCCGTGCGCCGGCGGCCGGTGGACGTACCGCACCGGCCGGGCGCGCCGGTCGCGCCGGGCCAGCTGCACCGCCGCGGTGACGTGCAGGACCAGCGCGGTGAGCAGCACCGCCCGCTGGAGCCAGAGGAACCATTCGCGGCGCAGCACCGGTTCGCCGATCGTGCGCAGCCAGCCGGCGTAGTGGTTGAGGTCGTCGGCGCCGAGGAACGTCTTGAGGTTGCCCACCATGTGCGCGACCACGAAGGCGAGCAGGAGCAGGCCGGTCACCGCCATGACGGCCTTCTTGCCGATCGTCGAGGCCCAGAAGCGCCGGACGGCGGAGCGCCGGGGCGGGGCGAGGGTGTTCACCACCCGATCGACGTTAAGAGCGCATCCACCAGAGGTCAAAGACATGATAGCTCTGTTATCGATAGGCTGATCCTATGCAGTTCCACCAGCTCGCCTACTTCGTCGCCGTCGCCGAGCACCGGCACTTCACCCGCGCCGCCGAGCAGGTGCGGGTGGCCCAGCCGTCGCTGTCCCAGCAGATCCGCGCGCTCGAACACGACCTGGGCGCCCCGCTGTTCCACCGGATCCGCGGCAACGTGTCCCTCACCGAAGCCGGCGAAACCCTGCTGCCGATCGCGCGGCGGATCCTCGCCGACGCCGAAACCGCGCGGCTGGCCGTCCGGGAGCTGGCGGAGCTCGACCGCGGCCGCGTGCGGCTCGGGGCACCGCCGAGCCTGTGCACGGGCCTGCTGCCGTCGATGCTCGCGGCGTTCCGCCACCGGTACCCGGGCATCCAGCTGGAGCTGCACGAAAGCGGGTCGGGCGACCTGCGGCAGCGGCTGGCCGAGGGCGCGCTGGACCTGGCCCTGCTGGCGGGCGCCCGGACGAGCGCCGACGCCGGCCTGACGGCGACGCCGCTGCTGCTCGAGGAGCTGGTGGTGATCTCCGCACCGGACGCGCCGGTCGCGGGTGACCGGCTCGGCATCGCCGAGCTCGCGGACGTCCCGCTGGTGATGTTCCGCCGCGGCTACGACGTCCGCGAGGCGACGGTCAACGCCTGCCGCGCGGCCGGGTTCGAGCCGTCGTTCGCGATCGAGGGCGGCGAGATGGACGCGGTGCTCGCACTGGTCCGCGCCGGCGTGGGCGCGGCGGTGGTCCCGAGCACGGTGGCCGGCGACCGGTTCCGGATGACCCGGTTCACGCCGGACGCGGGGATGACGCGCGTGGTGCAGCTGGCCCACCGCGCGGACCTGGAACCGACCCGGGCGGTGCGCGCGCTGCGGTCGGCGATCGCCGGGTTCGTGGCCGACCCGGCCCGGCGGGCGAGCCTGCCGCCGGGCATCGAGTCCCTGGTGGACGAAGTCAGCTGAGGCCGAACCGCGCGGCGAACGCGGCCATTTCCTCGCGCCGGCGCCCGGGCTCGGCCGTGCCGGGCGTCACGACCACCCGGTTCACGCCCTGCCGGGCCAGCTCGTCGACGTCCTCTGTGGACAGGTCGAGCGACCCCCACCGCGTGTACTGGATGGTTCCCGGGTCGCTCGCGGTGGCCCGGACGAGCTCGAACTGACGGCGGCGCTCGTCCGCCGTGAGCGACCCTCCGGGGAAGTAGCCGTCACCGCGGCGCCCGGCCCGGCGCGCGGCGGCCGCGCTCGACCCGCCGACGTGGATCGGCAGCGTGCGGACACCGACCGGCTTCGGGAAGCTGCTGACTCCCTCGAAGGCGAAGAATTCGCCGTCGAACGAGACCCCCTCTTCGCCGCCCGCCCACAGCAGCCGCAGGACGTCGATCGCCTCGTCCGCCCGGCGGCCGCGGGTCGCGAAGTCCACTCCGGCCGCCCGTGCCTCGCCGGGCAGCGCGCCGACCCCGACCGTGAGCAGCCGCATCCGGCCGCCGGAGAGCACGTCGACGGTGGCCAGCCGCTTGGCCAGCACCACCGGGTGGTGGTAGGGCAGCAGCAGGACGCCGGTGCCGAGCAGGATGCGGCTGGTGACGGCGGCGACGAAGCTCAAGCACTCCAAGGGGTCCGCGTACGGCAGCGAAGGCGGCAGCTCCATCGGCCCGATCTTCGCGCCCGGGTACAGCGCCACGTGCTCCGGCAGGTACAACGACTCGAACCCGCACTCTTCCGCGTCCCGCGCGAACCCGGCCAGCACGGCCGGGTCGGAGCCGAAAACCGGGGTGCTGTAACTGATTCCGAACTTCACCCCCGAGAAGCTAAACGTTGCCGTGGACGTCAAGGCAACCCGCTTGCCGTCCCGCGATCGGGCGGCCCGAAGTTTGACCGACGGCCACCGGGGAACGCGGGTGAGACGGTCGGCAAGTGGAGGTCCGGGGTGCTCGGAGGGTTGTTCGCGGTGACGAAGGCCGGGGCCGTGCTGGCCCTGGCCGGTCCGGTTCTCGTGACGCGGCAAGCGAAGAAGGTGGCCTCGGCGCTCGGCCCGGTCGCCCGCGAACTGGCCGGGGGCGCGGCCGGGACCGCGGCGGAGGCGACCCGGGCGAGCAGCCGCACCGCCGTGCGCGCCACGCGGGTCGTGCGCAACGCCGCGGGGCCGCGCACCGCCGTCTGGCGGGCCGGGCGGCGGCTGCACGTGCCGCTGCGGCCCGGCGAGCACGCCGACGTCGCCCCGTTCACCGCCGAACTGGCCGCGCACGCCGACGTCGCCGGGGCCTACTGGGACGGCGGGCTGGGCAGCGCGGTGGTCCACCTGGCCGAGGAGGCCGCGGCGGACCGCGTGGCCGACTGGATCGCCGGCCGGTGCGAGGCACACGGGCTGACCCCGGCCGGGCCGGGCGACTCCGCCCCGGCCCACCCCGGCGACACCTACGGGGTGCGGACGGCGGCGCTCGCGCTGGCGATGGACGTCGCCGGGCTGGCCGTCTCGGCCGGGGTGCGGTCCGGCCGGCTGCACGAAGCCGTGCGCGCGGCGGTGTCCGCAGCCCGGGAACACCCCGCCGTCCGCGCCGCCCTCGACGAGCAGTTCGGCTGGTACACGGCCGAACTGGCCCGCTCGGGCGTGTCCGCCGCGGTGCGCGGGCTGAGCCAGGACCCCCTCGAGCTGGTGCTGGACGCCCTCCTACGCGCCGGGCAGCTCACCGAGGCGATCGCCCGGCTGACCGCGTTCGACGCCGCCCATGACGACCTCTGCTCGCCGGAGCGGCCCAGCCTCGGCGTGACCCCGCCGCAGCGCCGGGTCCGGATCCCCATGGAGGACTACGCCCGCAACGCCGTCGGCGGCGGCCTGCTCGCCGCGCTCGCCGACCTGCTGGTGCGCCGCAACCCCCGCGAAGCCGCCGAAGCGTTCCTCGCGGCGTCGCCGATGCCCGCGCGCTGTGCCGACACCGCCTTCCACACCGCGATGGGCACCGCGTTCGCCCGCGAGGGCGTGCTCGTCCGCGACCCGGACCGGCTCAAGGCACTGGACACAGTGGACACCGTCGTGCTGCACGCCGACGCGCTGCACGGCGGGGACGGTCTCGATCCGCACGCCGAAGCCGTGCTGGACGCGGCGCGCCGGGCCGAGGCGCGGGTGGTCATCGCCGGCGACGACGTCCGTGACCGGCTCGGCGAGTTCGCCGCGCTCGCCGACGACGTCGCGGAGGAATCGTTCTTCGGGCTGGTGACGCGGCTGCAGGACGAAGGCCGGGTCGTGCTCACCGTGGGCCGGCCGCCGTCGGCGTGCACCCCGCACTGCGACGAGGTCGCGGGCCTGCTCGCCGGCGACCTCTGCGTCGCCCTCGCCGACCGCGACGCGCCGGTGCTGTGGGGCGCCGACCTCGTCGTCCGGCCGGGCTTGCCGGGTGTCTGGCGGGTGCTGCGGGCGGCCGGCGCCGCGCGGGTCACCAGCAGGCGGGCCACCCGGGTGGCGACGGCGGGCGGTCTGATCGGCGGCCTGCTGCTGGCGTCCCGCCGCCGCCGGACGCTGGTGCCGCCCGTACCGCGGCTGGATCCGGTGCTGCTGGGCGGGCTGACCGGGCTGGCGATGGGCACGCTCGCCGCGGTGCGCGTGGCCGCCGCCCGGCCCCCGGCCGGCCGGCCCCGGATCGCCTGGCACGAGCTGACCGGCGAGGAAGTCCTCGAGCGGCTCGCGGCCGCGGAGACCGGGCCGACGCACCGGGAGCCGGCGGCCCGGCGGGTGCGGGCGCTGACCGGTGCGGTGGCCCGGCACCCGGCCGTGGCGCCGGTCCGGTTCGGGGCCGGCCTCGCCGCCGACGTCGTCGCCGAGCTGAAGGACCCGCTGACCCCGGTGCTGGCGCTCGGCGCGGTCGCCTCCGCGGTGGTCGGCTCGCCGGTGGACGCGCTGCTGGTGGCCGCGGCGATGGGCCTGAACGCCGTCGTCGGCGGCGCCCAGCAGTTCCGCGGCCGGCGCGCGCTGGCGAAGCTGCGGGACGACGAGCGGCAGCGGGCGCGCCGGGAGGGCGGCCGGGTCGTCGACGCGCGGGCCCTCGAGCCCGGCGACCGGATCGAGCTGCGGGTCGGCGACGTCGTCCCGGCCGATGCCCGGCTGCTGACCGCGGGCGACCTCGAAGTGGACGAGTCCGCGCTGACCGGCGAGTCGCTCCCGGTCGCCAAGCAACTCGATCCGGTGCCGGGCGCGCCGATGGCCGAGCGCGGCTGCCTGGTCTTCGCCGGCACCACGGTGGTCAGCGGCGAAGCCACGGCGGTGGTCGTGGCGGTCGGCTCGGAGACCGTGGCCGGCCGCGCGGTCGAGCTGGCCACCCGGACCGCCGCCGCGGTGGGCATCCAGGCGCGGCTGCAGGACCTCACCCGCCGCGCCCTGCCGCTGACGATGCTCGGCGGCGCGCTCGTCACCGGTCTTTCGGCGATCCGCGGCCGCCCGCTGCGCCGGGCGCTGGCCGGCGGCGTCGCGATCGCCGTCGCCGCGGTCCCCGAGGGGCTGCCACTGGTGGCCACCGTGGCGCAGCGGGCCGCGGCCCGGCGGCTGTCCGCGCGGGGCATCCTGGTCCGGGCCCCGCGGGCGCTGGAAGCCTTGGGGCGCCTGGACGTCGTGTGCTTCGACAAGACCGGCACGCTGACCGAAAACAGGCTGCGCGTGGTGACGACGACCGGTCCCGGCGGGGAGGCGCGGGAGCCAGGCCCCGGGGACGTCGTGGTGCGGGCCGCCGCGCGCGCGTGCCCCGGCACGCTCGACGACCCCCACGTGCGGGCCCACGCCACCGACCACGCCGTGCTCGACGCCGCCGGCCCGGACGACGCCTGGACCGAGCTCGCCGGGCAGCCGTTCGAAGCGAACCGGGGCTACTCGGCCACCGTCGGCCGCGAAGGAGACGGCGAGGTGACGCTCGTGGTCAAGGGCGCCCCGGAGGTCGTCCTGCCCGCCTGCGCCCGCGCCGGCGAGCTGGCCCGGGCCGCGGAAGCCTTGGCGGACAAGGGGTTGCGGGTGCTGGCGGTGGCGTCCCGGACGGTGTCGCCGTCGCTTGACGACGAGGAAGTGCTCGCGGATCTGGAGTTCCTCGGGTTCCTCGGGCTGGCCGACACGGTGCGGCCGACGGCCGGGCCGCTGATCACCGGGCTGCGCGAGGCCGGCGTGTCACCCGTGATGCTCACCGGCGACCACCCGAACACCGCGCGGGCGATCGCGGCTTCGCTCGGCTGGCCGTCCGACGCCCCGGTCGTCACCGGGGACGAGCTGGCCGCGCTGGACCGGGCCGGCCGGTCCCGGCTGCTCTCCGGCGCGGGCGTGATCGCGCGCGTCGCGCCGGAGCAGAAGCTGCAGGTCGTGGAGGCGTTGCGCGAGGCCGGGCGGGTGACGGCGATGGTCGGCGACGGCGCGAACGACGCGGCGGCCATCCGGGCCGCGGACGTCGGCATCGGCGTGCGCGCGCGGGCGTCGACCGCCGCCCGCACCGCGGCCGACGTCGCACTCACCGACGAGGACCTGACGGTGCTGCTGGAGGCGGTGGCGGAAGGCCGCGCGCTGTGGCGCAGCGTGTCGGACGCGGTGGTGATCCTGGTCGGCGGCAACGCGGGCGAGATCGGCTTTTCGGTGCTGGGCACGCTGCTCTCGGGCGACTCGCCGCTGGGCACCCGCCAGCTGCTGCTGGTCAACCTGCTGACCGACCTGTTCCCGGCGATGGCGGTGGCGGTCACCCGCCCGGACGACGACGGCGGTCCCGGCGGCGGCCTCGGGGACGGCCTGTCCCGCGCGATCACCAGCCGCGGCGTGACGACGGGCGTCGGCGCGACGACGGCGTGGCTGATCGGCCGCTTCACCCCGGGAACGCGGCGTCGCACGAGCACGATGGCCCTGTGCGGCCTGGTCGGCACCCAGCTGGCCCAGACCCTGCGCGGCCGCCGCCGCAGCCCCCTGGTGGTGGGAACGGCGGTCGGGTCGGCGCTCGCCCTGGCGGCGATCGTGCAGACGCCGGGGGTGAGCCGGTTCTTCGGCTGCACCCCGCTCGGCCCCCTGGCCTGGGCCGGCGTCGGCGCGGGCGTCGCCACGGGAGCCCTGACCTCGGCCCTGCCACCCCTCCGGCAGCCGGAACCCACGTGATCGGAACCGTAACTCGCGTGATGGGAGCCGGAACTCACGTGTTTGGAGCCGGAACTCGCGAGTTCCGGCTTGGATCACGCGAGTTCCGGACCTGATCACGCGAGTTCCGGCTTGGATCACGTGAGGTCCGGCTTCACCACACTGTCCGGGCTTCCGGCCGCGTTGTGCAGGACCTCGGCGGTGAACCCGGCGGCCGCGGCGAGGGTGACGAGGTCGGCGCCGCAGGTGGCGGGCAGGAGGACGAGCGGGTAGCAGTCGGACTCGATGTCGAGGACGGCGAGGGCGGTTCCCCTGCCGTGCAACCGGTTTCCGGCCTCCTCGAGGAACTCGTACGTCGGCAGCTCGCTGTCCGCCAGCGACGCCCAGACGTCGGCGAAAGGCGGCGCGGACCGCAACGCCCGCAGCTGATCGGCGATCTCGCCGGGTGCTGCCTTCCAGTCGACCTCGGCGAGGAGGCCGTGGTCGGTGAGGGCGTCCACCAGCGCGATCCACGGCAGCAGGGGAAAGGGCTCGTCGATCCCGCGCTCGTCGAGCCGCTCGGCGTGCTCCCGCAGGAACGCCTCCTGGTCGTCATGGGCGGCGAGGACCTGCCCGGCCACCTGCGGGACGCCGGGCGCCAGCAGGGCGGCCACGGCCACGAGCGCGTCACGAGCCGTCATCGATGTCCTCCGCAGGGCCGGTGTCCGACCGGCAGATCATGCCAGAGCACCCCACGGGCCGCCCATCACCCGGCGGAGCGACCCTATTCCGGAGAGCGAGGATTTCGAAACAACCGAAATCGTGGAAAAAACTCACCCCCGCGCCTATCATGGAAGAAAGGGAGGAAATCCACGATGACCCATCTTTTCGACAGACGAAGTGCGCTCAAAATCTCCGCGGGAGCGGCCGCGCTCGCCGGGGCGGCACTGGCCCTGCCCGGCACCGCGGCCGCCACGGCGGACGGGGGTTTTCCACCGGTACCGGGAATGCGCGGCGACCGCCGGGCGAACGAGTTCTGGTACCGCTTCGACGACGTGACGCTCTTCCACCGGGTACCGGAAGTCACCGCGGCTTTCGCGGCCATTCACGACGCACTCGGGGACAACTCGGTGCAGCTGATGGTGAACACCTGGCTGGAAATGAGCAAGAGCGAGGGCTACCCGGCGAATTACACCGAATTCGTGCGTCCCATCGCGGATCCGCTGCGCATTCTGTCCCGCGTCCAGCTCGGCGTGGTCGACAGCTACTACCACCGCGACGACCCCCGCCTCGTCACGGCGTTCGCGGCGTTCGGCCAGGGCACGCTCTTCGACCCGCGCCGGGTCGAGGTGGAGTCCGAAGTGCACACGATGAACGGCGAACCGCCGACGGGCTACCACGTGTGGCACGTGTTCCTGCGTTCGACGATGTTCCTCGGCATCGACCGCCACCGCTGGGCCCGGCTCGACCCGCTGATCGCGTTCGCCTGGGCACTGCAGTCGGTCGCCCGGCCGAGCCACCGCGAGGTCAACCCGCCGCTGCCGCGGGAAACGGTCGCCGCGCTGGCCCGGACGTGGCTGCCCCGGACGCCGGAACAGCTGGACGAGGAATTCCACTCACTGTGGTACCCCGCCGGAAGCGGCGCGTGAAACACCCTGGGGGCCGGCGACGGCCGGCCCCCAGGGCACACTCGGCACGCGAAGGCGGGCTCCGGCTCACTCGGTCCGCGAGAACCGCCGCGCGGCCACCCCGATCGCCACCCCGGCCAGCAGCACCACCAACCCGAGCTCGGCCACCACCGGCGGCGCCGCGCCCCACCACTCCGGCCCGCGCGTCCCCGGCAGCAACGCCGCTTCGCCCGGCAGCGTCCGGCGGATCGCGTCGACCGCGTACGTCAGCGGGTTCACCGCCACCGCCGTGCTCAGCCATCCCGGCAGGCCGCCCGGCGGGAACACCGCCCCGGACAGGAACAACAGCGGGGTCAGCGCCAGGTTGATCACCACCTGGAACGTCTCGATCCGGCGAATGCAGACCGCCGCCAGGACGCCCATCGCCGTGAACGTGAAGGACACCAGGGCGAGCTCGGCCAGTACCAGCAGCAAGCTCGCGTCGTACGGGATCCCGGCCGCGCCGGCCAGCACCAGGACCAGCACTCCGTAACACGTCCCGGCCGTGGCGCCGCCCAGGCAGAGCCCCGCCACCAACGCTCCCCGGCGGACGGGCGCGACGAACATCTGGCGGAGGAAGCCGGCCTGCCGGTCCCACACCAGGGAAATCCCGACGGCGAGCGCCGGCGCCTGGACCGCCATCAGCAGGACGCCCGGGAACAGGTACCCGCGGAAGTTGCCGCCCGCCCCCGCCAGCGGGCCGAGGCCGGTGCCGAGGATCAGCAGGAACATCAGCGGGCTCAGCAGGCCCATCGCGACGCGGAGCCGGTTGCGGCCGAACCGGATCACCTCGCGCAGCCACAGCACGCGGATCGCGCGCAGGTCCGCCGGCAGTGCGGTCACGGTCACCTCCGCCCGGCCGTCACGGCGAGGGACGCCGCCGGTGGTTCCTCGCGGATGCTGCGCCCGGTGTAGTGCACGAAGACGTCGTCGAGCACCGGGCGGGTCACGGTCACCGCGTGCACCGGCACCGTCAGCTCGGCGCACAGCTTCGGGACCAGTGACGCGCCGTCCGCGACCCGGACGCGGACGGCGTCGGGGTCGCGGACCGCGTCGAGGCCGAGCCGGTCGCGCACGATCCTCAGCGCGGCCTCGTCGTCGCCGGTCCGCAGGGTCACCACGTCGGCGCCGACGACCGCTTTCAGGCCGGCCGGCGTGCCCTCCGCCACGAGCCGCCCGCCGTCGAGGATGGCGAGGCGGTCGCAGTGCTCGGCTTCTTCGAGGTGGTGCGTGGTCAGGAACACCGTCATCCCCCGCTCGCGGCGCACCCGGTGCAGGTACGCCCAGATCGCCAGGCGCGTCTGCGGGTCGAGGCCGGTGGTCGGCTCGTCGAGGAAGAGCACGTCGGGGGCGGTCAGCAGGCCGCGCGCGATCTCCAGCCGCCGGCGCATCCCGCCGGAGAACGTGTGCACCGGCGAGGTGCGCCGGTCGGTGAGCTCGACCAGCTCCAGCAGCTCGGCGATGGCGGCCCGGGCCGTGCGGCGGCCGACGCCGAACAGCTCCGCGTGGAACCGCAGGTTCTCCTCCGCCGTCAGGTCGTTGTCCACAGTGGACTCCTGGAAGATCAGGCCGATCTTCCGCCGCACCCGGCCGGGCTCGCGCACCACGTCGTGGCCGGCCACCTCGGCGCGGCCCGCGCTCGGCCGCACGAGGGTGCACAGCATGCCGATCGTCGTGCTCTTGCCGGCCCCGTTGGGGCCCAGGAAGCCGAACAGCTGCCCGCTCCCGACCGCCAGGTCCAGCCCGGCGACGGCCGCGTGCCCGCCGTAGTCCTTCCCCAGCCCCTCGGCGCGCACGGCGTACCCCGTCACGAGCCGGCCCGCACGGTCATCGTCGGGCGGAAGCCGCGCATGTCCTCGTACTCGCCGATCGCCGCGCCGTCGACCTCGACCCAGGCGTGCGCGCGGAACGGCTGCGTGCGCACCCCGGTGCACCAGTCCGGCCACCGGCCGCGCAGCCGGCACAGCAGCGCGGTGGCCACCGACCGCTGCAGGCACCCCTGCCCGGCGCACCGCGCGCTGACGCTCACGGTGGCCTGCCGGGCCGCCAGCGCCTGGGCGGCGGTCGCCGGGCGGGCCCCGGTGCTGATGACCCGCAGCGCCTTGCGCAGCCGGCCGGGCGGCAGCCGGATCAGGAGCCGGGCGGCGCCGACGGCCACGCGGGCCGTCACCTGCCGCCGCCAGCCCAGTGCGATCCGGGGTTCGGAGGTCGCGGGCGTGGTCATGCGGTCACCACCAGGTGGTTCCGGTGCAGGGCGGCCAGCAGGGCCTCGACGTCGCCGAGCGCGCGCGACGCCGCGTCCGGGTGCCGCTGGGAGAGCAACTCGGCCACCTGCTCGGCCGAATTGCCCTCGAGCAGCAGCCGCAGGCTCGTCGCGGCGGTGCCGTTGAGCTGCCAGTAGGACCCGTCGCGTTCGTCGAGCAGGACAGCGCCGTCCTCGACGGCGGTGAGCGTGACGTCCGTCCGGAGTTTCACCGCGGTTCTCCCGTCGGTACCGCGGACCCGGCCGGCGCGGAGCTCGGTGAGCGCAGCCAGGTCTCGCACGCGAGCGTGTTCTCCAGCGGGATCAGCTGCCCGAGCTTGGCCCCCGGGTCCAGCAGCGTCGTCCGCAGCGGCCCGGGGTCGACCAGGCCGAGGTGGTCCAGGCGCAGGTCCTCGCACAGGTCCAGCAGGGTCCGCCGGTTGCGGCGCAACCCGTCGTAGGCTTCGGCGCTGTACTCGCCCTTCGTGCGGCGCTCGAGGATTTCGTCCGGGACGACCCCGCGCATCGCCGCGGTCAGCAGGGGTTTGTACAGCCCGCGCCCGGCGCGGTCCTCGATGCGGGCGGACAGGGCGGCTTCGATCACCCGGTCGTCGAGGAACGGCGCGTCCCACTCGACGCCGGAACCGTCCAGCGCCAGCCGCATCTGGCGGATGGCGCCCCCGCTGTAGACGGAGTACTCGAGCATCTGGTGCCGGACGTGGTCGCCGACGAGGGGCCGCGGCCGCGCCTCGCCGGTTTCGCGCAGGAGACGGCGCACCGCTTCGACGGTGTCGCCCGTCGTCCACTCGGGCATCCGCCGCCAGCCGCCGCCCCAGCCCAGCCCGGGGTCGGAGGGGTCGGTGGGCGGGTCGGTGAGCACGGCGGCCGCGGCGGCGAACGAATCCGCGAAGGGCGAGGAGTCCAGCAGCCCGCGGACCGTCGCGCCGAAGGCCCACCGGTTCGCGACCCGGCGCTGGTGCACGGCGGGCAGCGCGCGCAACGGGTGCTTGCGCACCAGGGACCACAGGTAGGTCGGCAGCGTGGTGAACAGCTCGTCGCCGCCGATCCCGACCAGGTGCAGCGTCGCGCCGTCGGCGGCGTCGGCGCGGGCCTGGTGCTCCATGTGCAGCCGGTTGCGGTCCCAGGACAGCGGGCCTTCGACGTCGTCGGCGCGGTCGTCCGGGTCCGCCTGGCTCTCGTACCAGCTCGGCGAGTCCTTGGGCTCGACGAACCGGTGCCGGCTCCCGGGCAGCCGCGCCGCCGCCCGCTCGGCCCACGCGGTGTCGTCGTTGGCGGGATCGCGCGCCTTCCAGTGGTGGGTGACCAGCTCGGCGCCCGCGGCGTCGGCGAGGAAGCACAGGCTGGTCGAGTCGAGCCCGCCCGACAGGTCGGCGCCGACCGCGCGGCGGCCCCGCACCCGGACGGAAACGGCTTCCAGCAACGCTTCCCGGAGCCGGTCGGCCACCACGGCGAGCGGCTGGTCGGCGGGCGGTGGCGTCCACCACGGCACCGCGCGGCCGCGGCCGGCGGGCTCGATCTCCAGCCAGTGCCCGGCGGGCACCTGGTGCACGCCCCGCCACACCGACCGCAGGGTCAGCGGCCAGGGCGGCGCGGGCACCATCAGCCGCAGCGCCAGCGTCGTCTCGTCCAGCCCGGCGCCGGCGAGGCCGGCGAGCAGCCGGGGGCTGTCCGCGGCCACGGTCAGGCCGCCGAGCTCGGCGTGGAAGACCTGCCGCGACGTCGAAAGGCTGCCCTGCGCGCGGATCCGGCCGTCGAACGACGCGACCAGGTGGACGGCGCCGGGCAGCTGCCGGAACACGCCGTCGAGGTCCCGCAGCGACCGGGCGTTCGCGAGCGCCCGCTCGGTGCGGTCGCGGTCGAGCCGGGTGCGGCCGAACACGGCGAGGCGGCGGGCCCCGGCGGTGACGATTACGAGGTCCTCCGCCGCCCAGCGGCCGGCCAGCCAGGGCCGGCCGGACGCGTGCGTGAGCACCTGGGGCCCGAGGCGCGCGGCGGCCGTCTCCGCCGGCCCGGCGGCCGCCGGATCGTCCGGCAGGATCAGAAAGTCCATGGTTCCTTCTCGGTTCCGGTCGAGGGGCGGTGGCGGGACGGGCCCGGCCGGTGGCGGGACGCGCTGGGCGTCGCACCACCGGCCGGGCACCGGTCAGATCAGGGCGTGCAGCCAGAACGTCCAGTCGACCGGGTCGCGCGGCGGCGGGATGCCGAGCGTGACCTGGGCGAAGTCGCCGGCCTTGACCAGCGTGGGCGGCTCGTAGACGACGCCGTCGTGCTCAGTCATGAGCTCCTCCATTCCTCGGTGCGAGTGCGTGGGACGCGGACCCGCGCCCCACCGGGCACTTCCGAACCTAGGAAGCCCGTGGTCCCAGCCGCTTGGGACATCGGTCCCCATCCGGCCCCGGTTCGCCGGCTCAGGCGTCCCGCGCCCGCAGCACCAGGTAGCCGCCCGCCAGCGCCGCCACCGCCCAGGCCGTCATGACGAGCAGCCCGCTCCACGGGCCGAGCACCGAATCCCCCGGGGTCGTCACGAGCATGATCTGGTGGCCGGCCTGGTCCGGGAGGAACTGCCCGGCGCGCTTGATCCCGGGCACGTGCCCGAGCAGGTTGGACACGATGAAGAAGAACGGGATCAGCACGCCGAGCGCGAGCGCCGGGCTGCGGAGCATGGTCGTCACGCCCATCGACAGCACCGCGATCAGCGTCAGGTACAGCCCGGTCCCGGCCACCGCGCGGAGCACGCCCGGGGCGCCGAGCGAACCGCCGTGCGGCCCGAGCGCCACCTGGGTGGCGAAGAACATCGCGAACGCGGTGAGCTCGGAGACGACGAGCGCGAGCAGGCCGCCGGCGAGCACCTTCGCGCCGTAGAACCGCAGGCGCCGCGGCACCGCCACCAGGGAAGCGCGGATCGTGCCGCTGCCGTACTCGGAACCGACCACGAGCACGCCGAACGCCACCAGGACGACCTGGCCGTAGGCGACGGTGCCGAGCGCGAACTCGGCCGGGTCGAAGGCCTGCCGCTCGCTCGCGCTGATCCGGTCGAAGACCGACCGCATGTACAGCGCGAGCGCGACGCTCAGCGCCACCGTGACCACGAACGCCAGCACCAGGGTCCACGTCGTCGACCGGACGGTCCGGATCTTGGTGAACTCCGAGAGCAGCACCCGGCTCTTCGGTTCCCCGGTCATGCCACCGCCCCTTCCCCGCCGGCCCGGTATTCGACGTCCGCCGCGGTGAGCCGCATGAACGCCTCCTCCAGCGACGCGTGCTGCGGGCTCAGCTCGTCGACGGTCAGCCCGTTGAGCGAAGCGAGGCCGCCGATGACGGCCGGTTCCGCCCCGGTGGCCTGCAGCGTGTGGTCCGGCCCGGCCCCGACCCGGATGCCCGCCGCCTCCAGCACGGTCCGCATCCGCACCGGTTCGGGGGTGCGGATCCGCACGTACGACTGCGAATTGCGGTCGATGAAGTCGGCCATGCCGGTGTCGGCCAGCAGGCGGCCGCGGCCGATCACCACGAGGTGGTCGGCCGTCACCGCCATCTCGCTCATCAGGTGGCTGGAGACGAACACCGTGCGCCCTTCGGCGGCGAGGTCCCGCATCAGCGTGCGGATCCAGCGGATCCCTTCGGGGTCGAGGCCGTTCACCGGCTCGTCGAGCAGCAGCACCCCCGGATCGCCCAGCAGGGCCGCCGCGATCCCGAGCCGCTGGCCCATGCCGAGGGAGAAGCCGCGGGCGCGCTTGCCCGCCACGCCGTCCAGCCCGACGAGGCCGATCACCTCGGTCACCCGCCGCCGTCCGATGCCGTTGCTCTGGGCCAGCCACAGCAGGTGGTGGTAGGCGGTCCGGCCGCCGTGCACCGCCTTCGCCTCCAGGAGCGCGCCCACGTGCCGCAGCGGGTTCCGCAGCTCGTGGTAGCGCCGGCCGGCCAGCCGGACCTCGCCCGCGGTGGGGGCGTCGAGGCCCAGCACCATCCGCATGGTGGTGGACTTGCCCGCGCCGTTGGGGCCGAGGAAGCCGGTGACCTGCCCCGGTTTCACCGTGAAGGTCAGGTCCTGGACCGCCCGCGTCGATCCGTAGTGCTTGGTCAGGTTCCGTACTTCGATCACCCCGTCACCGTCCCGCAGGTGCCCGGGCGGGCACATCGGCCCGGCCGCCGAACCCGCGGCTCGGCCCGGCGGCGGAGATCCACTCCCGCGGCGGGCCCGGGTCACCCGCCCGGATGTCATCCCCCGGGCCGAGGCGGGCGCCCGGTTCCGGGCCTAGAGTCGATCAGGTGGACCACGCCCGCCTGCACGCCGTCGTCGCGCGGCAGTGGAGCGCCGGGGCGCTGCTCGCCTTCGACGGCGTGGTCGCCGTGGGCTACACGGTGGTGCTGCTGCTGACCGCGTTCGCGCACCGGCCGGGGCCGTGGTGGCAGTACCTGCTCGTGGTGGCGATCGGCCTGCCGTGCGCGCTGCGGCGGCGGTGGCCGCTGCCGGTGTTCGGCACCGTCCTGGCGGCGACCGGGCTCGCCGTGGTCGCCGGCGTCGTGCGCGAGCCGTTCGCGGCGGCCGCGTTCGCGCTCTACACCGTCGCGCTGACCGAACGGCGGCGGCTGCTGCCGACGTACGTGGTCGCCGGCACCAGCCTGGCGCTGCTGCTCGTCGAGTTCGTGGCCGGCACCCCGGGGTGGTGGAAGGACGACCTGCTCGACCTCGCCCCCACCGGGCTGGCGTTGCTCGGCGCGGCCTGGGTGGTGGGGCGGGCCGTGCGCGAGCGGCGCGCGTACGCCGCGCGGAGCGCAGCCGAGCACGCCGGCCGCGCGGTCGCCGAGGAGCGGCTGCGGATCGCGCGCGAACTGCACGACGTCGTCGCGCACAGCATGGGCGTGATCGCGGTCGAAGCGGGCGTCACGCGGCACGTCCTCGAGTCGCGTGCGGCCGGCGAATCCGACGCGCTCGTGCACGACGCCCTGCACTCCATCGAGACCACCAGCCGCGACGCCCTGCGGGACATGCGGCGGATGCTGGGCGTGCTGCGCCAGGACGGAGGGCCGGACGAGCTGGGGCCGGCACCGGGGGTCGCGCAGCTGCCGAAGCTGGTCGACCAGGCCGGGGCCGCGGGCGTGGCCGCCGCGCTGGAGGTCCGGGACGTCGACGGGCTGCCGGAGGGGGTGCAGCTCACCATCTACCGGATCGTGCAGGAGGCGCTGACGAACGTCGTCAAGCACGCGGCGGGCGCGCGGTGCCGGGTGAGCGTCGAACACCACCGCGGCGAAGTCCGCATCGAGGTCGCCGACGACGGCTCGGCGGCCGCACCCCCGCACCCGGACGGCCACGGTCTCGTCGGCATGCGCGAGCGCGTCGCGATGTACGGCGGCGAGTTCTCGGCCGGCCGGACGGACGGCGGCGGGTTCCGCGTGTTCGCGCGGCTGCCGTGCGCCGGCGCGGTCCGCGAGGAATCCGCGTGACCGGCCCGATCCGTGTGCTCGTCGCGGACGACCAGGCGTTGCTGCGCGGCAGTTTCCGGCTGCTCATCGACAGTGCCCCCGGCCTGACGGTGGTGGGCGAGGCGAGCACCGGGGCGGACGCGGTGGAGCTGGCCGCGCGCGAGCGGCCGGACGTCGTCCTGATGGACGTCCGCATGCCGGAGCTCGACGGCATCGAGGCGACCCGCCGGATCTGCGCGTCGCCGGAGCTGCCGGGGGTCCGGGTGCTGATCCTGACGATGTTCGACATCGACGCGTACGTCTTCCGCGCCCTGCGCGCCGGGGCCAGCGGTTTCCTGCTCAAGGACACCCCACCGGAGGACCTGCTGGCCGGGATCCGCGTGGTCGCCGCGGGCGACGGCCTGCTGACGCCGGGGGTGACGGGCCGCTTGATCGCGGAATTCGCCCGCGGCCCCGAGCCGGCCCGCCCACCCCGGGCCGAGCTGGCCGGGGTGACCGGGCGGGAGCGCGAGGTCCTGGTGCTGGTGGCCAGGGGCTTGTCGAACGGCGAGATCGCCGAGAAGCTCCACCTCAGCCCGGCGACGGTCAAAACCCACTTGAGCCATTTGTTCGCGAAGCTCGCGGCGCGCGACCGGGCCCAGCTCGTCATCGCGGCTTACGAGACGGGCCTGGTCACCGCCGGCCGCGGCTGACGGTCACCACCCGAGGCCGGCGTCGCGGGCTCGCACCACCGCTTCCTGGCGGTCCTTCACCTTCAGCTTCGTGAACACCCGGGTGATGTGGTTGCGCACCGTTTTCTCCGACAGCACCAGCTTCCGGGCGATCCGCCGGTTCGTCTCGCCGCTCGCGATGAGGTCCAGGACTTCGCGCTCGCGATCCGTCAGTTCCGGGAAGGCGACGCGGCCCGGGATGTCGTGCAGCGCCGAGAAGTACCCGCGGAGCCGGGCGGCGATCGACGGGGCGAAGACGGCTCCCCCGGCCGCCACCGTGCGGACCGCGCGCAGCAGCTCGTCGCGGGACACGCCCTTCAGCAGGTAGCCGAGCGCTCCCGCGCGCAGGGCCGCGACCACCGAGTCGTCGTCCTCCACCACCGACACCATGATCACGCGTGGGCCCGTCTCGCCCGGCAACACCGACTCCGTGATCGTGCGGGCCAGTTCGAGGCCCGACGAACCGGGCAGCTGGATGTCGAGCAGCACGACGTCGACCCGGTGGCGGGCCAGCAGTTCCAATGCCTCCGCCGCCGTCGCCGCCTCGCCGGCGATCGCCAGGCCCGGGGCGTCCTCGAAGGCCGCCCGCGCCCCCGAGCGGAAGAGCGGGTGGTCGTCGACCAGCAGGACGCTCACCTGGTCGCGGCCGGTGACCGTCACGCCGCCTCCCACGGGAGCTCGGCGCGCACCAGCGTGCCGGACCGGCCGTCCGGCCGCGGCAGGACGACGCAGCTGCCGCCGAGCGACTCCGCCCGCTGCCGCATCGAGAACAGGCCGGTGCCGTGACCCCACCACCCGGCGGGTGGGCGGCCCGCGCCGTCGTCCGCGACCTCCAGCACGAGCCGTCCCGCGGTGGCCTCGACCCGGACCACCACCTGCCGGGCGCCCGCGTGGCGCAGCACGTTGGTCACGGCTTCGGCCACGATCCGGTAGGCCGCCAGCTCGACGTGCAGCGGCACCTGCGGCCACGCCTCGGGCCATTCCACGGCCAGCTCCGCTGGCGCGCCGTCCAGCCGCCGCGCCAGCGTCCGCAGGGCCGCCGGCAGGCCGTCTTCGACGAGCTCGGCCGGCGGGCGCCCGTCCACGATGCGCCGGATCTCGCCCATCGTGCGGGCCGTCTCGGTCGCGGCGTCGCTCACCAGCCGCCGGACCTCCGGTGCCGCGGTCAGCCGGGCCGAGGCGGCGTCGAGCCGCAGCCGGATCCCGGCGAGCGCGGGCCCCAGGTCGTCGTGGAGATCCTGAAGCAGGCGAAGGCGTTCCCGCTCCCGCGCCCGCACTTCGATCTGCCGGAACAGCTTCGCGGCCGGCCACCGCGGTTCCGGGACGCCGGTCCGCGACCCCCGCCCCGCTCTTCCCCGGACAGCCCCCAGCCAGGTCGATTCGACCACCGCAACCCCCTAGTCGCCGGAACCGCCGCCCCGGCCCCCATCGCCGACACGGCCGGGCAGCGGATCCCCCGGTCCGATCATACGCAAAACGGGGTGTTTCGTCGGTTCCGCCGAATACCGACCGGTCGTTTTGTCCCCGCGCCGCGAGCGACGGCCGAACCGGAACAGTCCTTTGTGGACAATCCGGCTAGTGCGCCCGGGCGCGCAGGTGGGCGCGTTCCCCTTGGCGGCCGAACAGGATCAGCAGCTCGACCGCCTTCCCGTCGGCGCTGCCGAGCCAGTGCGGGATCGTCGTGTCGAACTCCGCCGCCTCGCCCGGCGGCAGGACCAGGTCGTGCTCGCCGAGGACCAGCCGCAGGTTCCCGTGGAGCACGTACAGCCATTCGTGCCCCTCGTGGGTCCGGTGGTCCGGCGACGGCGGCCGGTCCGCGCTCGGGATGATCATCTTGTAGGCCTGCACGCCACCCGGCCGCCGCGACAGCGGCACGAACGTCATGCCGTGGCGGTGGATCGGCGTCAGGTGGACGCGGGGATCGCCGGTGCGGGGCGCTCCGACGAGGTCGTCGAGCGGGACGCCGTAGGCGCGCGCCAGCGGCAGCAGCAGTTCCAGACTGGCCCGCCGCTGCCCGCTTTCCAGCCGCGACAGCGTGCTTTCCGACACTCCGGTGGCGGCCGCGACGTCGGCGAGGGTCATCCCGCGGGGCCGGCGCAGCGCCCGCAGCCGGGGTCCGACCGCGTGCAGGACGTCTTCGAAGTCGTCGCTCACCCGGCCATCTTGCCGGAACCGCAAGAAAGCGTGCCGGAACCGCCAGGGCCGGGTCAGGGTGGGGTCATGACGATCTCCACCACCGACCGCTTCCGGGACGGCCACCACCCGACCCGCCTCCCGGACAGCGCGCCGCGGCGGGCCGCGGAGGCGCTCGCCCCCGGCGGCCCCGCTCACGCGAGTTCCGCCCCCGAACACACCAGATCCGGCCCCGAACACGCGAGTTCCGCCCCCGATCACGTCAGATCCGGCCACGATCACGCGAGTTCCGGCCCCGATCACGCCGGATCCGGCTCCGATCACGCGTGTTCCGGCTTCAGGCGGCAACCGGCGACCCGCGATGCCGCCGTCGGAACATCGGGCAGTGTCACCGGCTGCCGGTCGTCGAGCACGGGTCCGTCGCGCCGTGGTCGTGGAACCAGGACCTGGGCAGGTGCCCGCCCCTGCGGGCCCTCGATCCGGCGCTCCGGGCCGTCGAACGCGCCGACGCCCTCCCCCGGCGGGCGGACCGCCGAAGTCGTCGACCACCTGCCGCTGATCCGCCGCACCGGCCGGGAGGACTGACCATGCCCCGCACCCGGCGGCGGGACACCCCGCCCCCGCGCACCGGCCCGGCCGAAAAGGACGTGCTGCGCGGCTTCCTCGACCACCTGCGGGCCGCCGTCGCCGCCAAGGCGGAGGACGTGCCGGAGCCGCAGGTCCGGACGCCCGGCGTCCCGTCCGGCACGTCGCTGCTGGGCCTGGTCCGGCACCTGGCGCACGTCGAGCGCTGCACGTTCCTCGGCGAAGTGGTCGCCGACTGGCCGGGCACGTTCCGGCCGCGGCCGGAGGAGACCGTCGCCTCGGTCCTGGCGGACTACCGCGCCGCGTGCGAGCGGGCGAACGCGGTCATCGACGCCTGCACCGACCTGACGCGGCCGGTGGCCCGCCCCGGCCGGGCCGCGCCGTCGATGCGCTGGGCGCTGGTGCACCTGATCGAGGAGACCGGCCGCCACGCCGGGCACGCCGACATCCTCCGCGAGCTGATCGACGGCAGCACCGGCCGCTGACCCGGCCTCGCCCGGTGTCCGCCGCGCCGCCCCACCCCGCATCTTGCGCATTTTCGCCACCAGAGCCGGGAATCGGGTGCGAATCCACTGTGGAACGGCGACCGGAAGGGAATTCCAGCGTGTGGACGGGGATGCTGCTTTCGGTGCTGGTCGGGCAGAGCACGATCGGGGGTTACGTGGCGGTGGTCGGCGTGGTGCTCTCGTTCACCGGCCCGTCGAACGCCTACTTCGCGGCGGCCAGGGGCCAGCACTGAGGAGATCCGCGCGGCGGCCCGGCGTGGCCCGCCGCGCGGCTCGCCGCAGTCCGGGCAGTGGCGGCGGCGGTGGGCCCGCGCGCCGACCCTCCAGGCACGCAAGCCGACCGCCCACGCACGCAACCCGACCGCCCAGGCACGCAACCCGACCACGCACGCACGCAAGCCGAGCCGATCCGCTCCCGCGGTGAGACCACCGACAGGGCCAGCGCTCAGTCCAAAGTGTACTGTCAGCTGTTCCACATCCGGGCGGTGAGCCGGAGGAACTCGCGGCCGTCGCCGGCGCCCAGTGCGGTGCCTCGGTCGGCGTAGACGTCCAGCACCCGGTCCGCTCCGGTCAGCCGGAGCGCCCGGCTCGCCACCGGGTTGCCGCCGGTGACGATGCGGAGGCGGGCGTTCTGGGCGGCGGCGTGGTCGGTCACCGCGCTGAGCACGCGCACCCCCGCCGCGCCCAGGAAGTGCACCTCCGCGAGGTCCAGCACGATCGCCCGCGGCTCCGGGCTGCCCGCCAGCGCGGCGGCCACCGCCGCCACGACAACGAGCACCGTGCCGGCGTCGAGCTCGCCGGTCAGGGCCAGCAGCACCGGTTCACCGTGCGAGCAAGAAACCCCCAACCGCTCCGCCGGGGAACCGGAGGACGCCACGCGAAACACCCCATCCACGAGAAACCGGTACGAACAGGCACTGCGGCTCCTGCACGACCCGCTCGCGCGTCAGGGTAGTGACGGCCGGCCGCTGATCACAAGGTGTGACCACCCGAGTCGACCCGATCGTGTTTCACCAGGAGGAGACGGGGGAAGCCACGCGGAGCGGTCTGCTCTCAAGGAGGTTGTCATGGCGGCAACACCCGATCCGGCGTCCGCCGGGGTGCGCACGCTCATCCCGGCACGCATCGACCGGTTGCCCTGGTCCCCGTTCCACACCCGGATGGTCGTCGCCCTCGGCGTGGCCTGGATACTCGACGGCCTGGAGATCACGGTGGCCAGCGCGGTCGCCGACACCCTCACCAAGCCCGAGACGCTGCACATGTCGTCGGCGGCCGTCGGGCTGCTGGCGACGATCTACCTCGCCGGCGAGGTGGTCGGGGCGCTGTTCTTCGGCAGTCTGTCGGACAAGCTGGGCCGGCGGAACCTGTTCATGCTCACCCTGGCCGTCTACCTGGTCGGCAGCGGCCTGACCGCGCTGACCCTGGGCAACGGCGCGGGCTGGGTCGTCTTCCTCTACGCCACCCGGTTCATCGCCGGCATGGGCATCGGCGGCGAGTACGCGGCGATCAACTCGGCGATCGACGAGCTGATCCCGGCCCGCTACCGGGGCCGGGTGGACATCGCCGTCAACGGCACCTACTGGGCCGGCGCGGTGCTCGGCACGATCGGGACGTACATCCTGCTCAACCGGATGGACCTCGCGCTGGGCTGGCGGCTGGGCTTCCTCATCGGGCCGGTGCTCGGGCTGGTCATCCTGCTGGTCCGGCGGCACCTGCCGGAGAGCCCGCGGTGGCAGATCATGCACGGCAAGGCCGACGCCGCCGAAGAGTCGATCAAGCAGATCGAGGAAGAGGTCGAGCACGGCGGCCGCAGCCTGCCGCCGGTCGACGAGAAGAAGGCGATCGAGGTGACGCCGGCCGAGCGGATCGGGTACGTGGCACTGGCCAGGGTGCTGTTCCGCGACTACCCGTCGAGGGCCGTGCTGGGCGCGTCGCTGATGATCAGCCAGTCGTTCCTGTACAACGCGATCTTCTTCACCTACACGCTGGTGCTCGGCAAGTTCTACGGGGTCTCGTCGGAGGCGACGCCGATCTACCTGATCGCGTTCGCGGTGGGCAACCTGGTCGGCCCGTTCACGATCGGCCACCTGTTCGACACCCTGGGACGGCGCAAGATGATCTCCGGGACGTACGTGGTGTCGGGCGTCCTGCTGGCGATCACCGCGGTGCTGTTCTACGCGGGCGCGCTCAACGCGATCACCCAGACGATCGCGTGGTGCGTGATCTTCTTCTTCGCCTCCGCCGGCGCGAGCGCGGGCTACCTGACGGTGAGCGAGATCTTCCCCCTCGAAGTCCGGGCCAAGGCGATCGCGGTGTTCTTCGCGATCGCGCAGTGCTTCGGCGCGCTGGGCCCGGTGATCTACGGCGCCCTGATCGGCACCGGCGAGCACCCGGTCCGCCTGTTCGTCGGCTACCTGCTGGGCGCGGCGGTGATGATCGCGGGCGGCCTGGTCGCCCGGTTCCTGGCGGTCGACGCGGAAGGCAAGTCCCTCGAGGACATCGCCCAGCCCCTCGCCGCCGCGGGCCGCCGCGGCCGCACCCGCGCGGAAGGGGCCTCCTCCCCCTTCTCGACCTGACGCACGGCGGCGCACCCCGGCCTCGCTCCGGGGTGCGCTTTCCACCGGGCCGGCCCGGCTGAGCCGGTTTACGCTGAACGAACCGCGGGTAGCCCGGCTCCGACGCACGCTGGAGGTGACATGGGACCACGGAAGTGGCTCGAACTGTGGCCCGTCTACCGCCAGCTCACCGGCACCGACCCGCTCGGCCGGGGCAAGGCCGCCGAATCCCCGCGCTCCGAAGCCCTCGCGCCGCGCACCGCGAGCGCCGACCGGGTGGCCAAGTCGGTCTGCCCCTACTGCGCCGTCGGCTGCGGGCAGCAGGTGTTCGTGAAGGACGAAAAGGTCGTCCAGATCGAAGGCGACCCGCACAGCCCGATCTCGCGCGGCCGGCTCTGCCCCAAGGGTTCGGCGAGCAAGCAGCTGGTCACTGGCCCGCAGCGGGAGCGGAAGGTCCGCTACCGCGCGCCGTACGCCACCGAGTGGACCGACCTCGACCTCGGCACGGCCATGGAAATGGTGGCCGACCGCGTGCTCGACGCGCGCCGGAAGGGCTGGCAGGACACCGACGAGCGCGGGAAGCCGCTGCGCCGGACCACGGGCATCGCCAGCCTCGGCGGCGCCACCCTGGACAACGAAGAGAACTACCTGATCAAGAAGCTCTTCACGGCGCTGGGCGCGATCCAGATCGAGAACCAGGCGCGCATTTGACACTCCGCCACCGTTCCCGGTCTGGGGACTTCCTTCGGTCGCGGTGGCGCGACGGACTACCAGCAGGACCTGCAGAACTCCGACTGCGTGATCATCATGGGCTCGAACATGGCCGAGGCGCACCCGGTGGGGTTCCAGTGGGTGATGGAGGCGAAGGCCCGCGGGGCCGAGGTGTTCCACATCGACCCGCGCTTCACCCGGACGAGCGCGCTGGCCGACGCCCACGTGCCGCTGCGGGCCGGCACCGACATCGCGTTCCTCGGCGGGGTGATCAACCACATCCTGAGCAACGACCTGGACTTCCGGGAGTACGTGACCGCCTACACCAACGCGTCCTTCCTGGTGTCCGAGGACTACCGCGACACCGAGGACCTCGACGGCCTGTTCAGCGGCTACGACGAGGCCAAGGCCGCCTACGACCCGAAGACCTGGCACTACGAGGGCGTCCGGCCCAGGGACACCTCGCACGGCAAGGAGACGTCGGCGTCCGACCAGCACGGCTCGGGCGGCCCGGTGCTCGAAGGCGGCAGCGAGGAGATCGCCGCCGACCCGACGCTGCAGCACCCCCGCTGCGTCTTCCAGGTCCTCAAGCGCCACTTCGCCCGCTACACCCCGGAACTGGTCGAGGCCACCTGCGGGACGCCGAAGGAGCTCTTCCAGCGGGTCTGTGACGCCTGGACGCGCAACTCCGGCCGGGAACGCACCGCCGCGCTCGTCTACAGCGTCGGCTGGACGCAGCACAGCGTCGGCGCCCAGTACATCCGGGCCGGCGCGATCATCCAGCTGCTGCTCGGCAACATCGGGCGGCCCGGCGGCGGCGTGTTCGCGCTGCGCGGGCACGCCAGCATCCAGGGCTCGACCGACATCCCGACGCTGTTCAACCTGCTGCCCGGCTACCTGCCGATGCCCACGCCCGAGCACGAGACCCTCGACGACTACCTCGGCAGCATCCGCGGCGACAAGCAGAAGGGCTTCTGGCGCAACGCCGACGCCTACACCGTGTCGCTGCTCAAGGAGTACTGGGGCGATCACGCCACCCCGGACAACGACTTCTGCTTCGGCTACCTGCCGCGGATCAACGGCGACCACGGCACCTACCGCACGGTCATGGACATGGTCGACGGCAAGGTCTCCGGGTACTTCCTGCTCGGGCAGAACCCGGCCGTCGGGTCCGCGCACGGCCGGCTGCAGCGGCTCGGCATGGCCAACCTCGACTGGCTCGTCGTCCGCGACCTGACGATGATCGAGAGCGCCACCTTCTGGAAGGACGCGCCCGAGATCGAGACCGGCGAGATCGTGCCGGAGCAGTGCCGCACCGAAGTGTTCTTCTTCCCCGCCGCCTCGCACGTCGAGAAGGAAGGCACGTTCACCCAGACCCAGCGCATGCTGCAGTGGCGCGAAAAGGCCGTCGAGCCGGCCGGCGACCAGCGGTCCGAACTGTGGTTCTTCCACCACCTCGGCCGGCTCGTCCGCGAGCGGCTGGCGGGCTCCACCGACGAGCGCGACCGGCCGGTGCTCGACCTCGCCTGGGACCACGAGGTGCACGGCGACGAACCGTCCGCCGAGGACGTGCTGCGGCGGATCAGCGGCCAGGACCTCACCACCGGCAAGGAGGTCGGCGGCTACCTCGAGCTCAAGGCCGACGGCAGCACCTCCTGCGGCTGCTGGATCTACAGCGGCGTCTACGCCGACGGCGTCAACCAGGCCGCCCGCCGCAAGTCCCGCTTCGAGCAGGACCTCTACGCCCTCGAGTGGGGCTGGGTGTGGCCGCTGAACCGGCGGGTGCTCTACAACCGCGCCTCCGCCGACCCGCAGGGGCGGCCGTGGAGCGAACGCAAGGCCCTGATCTGGTGGGACGCCGAGCGCGGCGAATGGACCGGCCACGACGTCCCCGACTTCGAGAAGACCAAGCCGCCGGACCACGTCCCGCCACCGGACGCCGTCGGCCCGGCCGCGCTGCGCGGCGACGACCCGTTCGTCATGCAGTCGGACGGCAAGGCGTGGCTGTTCGCGCCGTCGGGCCTGGCCGACGGCCCGCTGCCGACGCACTACGAGCCGCACGAGTCGCCGTTCCGGAACCCGTTCCACGCCCAGCAGGGGAATCCGACGCGGAAGGTCTACGGCCGCCGCGACAACCCCTCGCACCCGTCGCCACCCGAGCACGGGGGCGAGGTGTTCCCGTTCGTGTTCACCGCCGCGCGGCTGACCGAGCACCACACCGCGGGCGGGATGAGCCGGACCCTGCCGTACCTCTCGGAGCTGCAGCCGGACCTGTTCGTCGAGGTCTCCCCCGAGCTCGCGAAGCTGCGCGGGCTGGCGCACCTGGGCTGGGCGCACGTGATCACCGCGCGGGCGGCCGTCGAAGCGCGGGTGTTCGTCACCGACCGGATGGCACCGCTGCGGGTGCAGGACCGGGTCGTGCACCAGGTGTGGATGCCCTACCACTGGGGCAGCTCCGGGCTGGTGTCGCGGGACGTCGTGAACGACCTGTTCGGCGTGGTGCTGGACCCGAACGTCTTCATCCAGGAGAGCAAGGTCGCCACCTGCGACGTCCGGCCCGGACGGCGGCCGCGCGGCGCCGGGCTGCTCGCCCTGCTCGAGGAGTACCGCGAACGGGCGGGCATCACGCCGGAGACGGGCACCCGCGTGGCGACCGCGCACGACACCGAGCACGTCGAACCCGGCCACGGCACGGAGGACGGACCATGACCATCGAGAACCGGCTCTCCGGGCCGCTGCCGGACGTCGCCGGCGAGGCCGGGCACACCGGGCACCCGCCG
Source organism: Amycolatopsis sp. NPDC005003 (assembly GCF_053600695.1). NCBI lineage: Bacteria > Bacillati > Actinomycetota > Actinomycetes > Pseudonocardiales > Pseudonocardiaceae > Amycolatopsis > Amycolatopsis sp. NPDC005003. The sequence continues at coordinate 35,230 of NZ_JBSGAI010000051.1, forward strand.
CGGGTCGGGTTCTTCACCGACACGTCGGTGTGCATCGGCTGCAAGGCCTGCGAGGTCGCCTGCAAGGAGTGGAACGGCGTCCCCGAAGACGGGCTCGACCTGCTCGGGATGTCGTTCGACAACACCGGCGCCCTCGGCGCGAACTCGTGGCGGCACGTGGCTTTCATCGAGCAGCAGCGCCCGCTCGGCGGCCAGTCGCCGGGGCTCGGCGGGCTGCCGACCGGGCCGTCGGCGATCGACGTCACGACCGCGTTCGTCGCCGACGAGCTCCACGACGCCCCGCGCGGCGGCGGCGAGCTGGGCACGTCTCCGCTGCCGCGGGCGCCGGAAGACCTCGGCATGCCGTCGTTCGACCTGCCGGGCGCGAAGACCGGCGCCGAGGGCCGCACCGACTTCCGCTGGCTGATGGCCTCGGACGTGTGCAAGCACTGCACCCACGCCGGCTGCCTCGACGTCTGCCCGACCGGCGCGCTGTTCCGCACCGAGTTCGGCTCGGTGGTGGTGCAGCAGGACATCTGCAACGGCTGCGGCTACTGCGTTTCGGGCTGCCCGTACGGCGTGATCGACCGCCGTCCGGGCGACGGCCGGGCACAGAAGTGCACGCTCTGCTACGACCGGCTCCACGACGGCCTCGAGCCGGCGTGCGCCAAGGCCTGCCCGACCGACTCGATCCAGTTCGGCGAGCTGGACGAGCTGCGCTCGCGGGCCGCGCGCCGGGTCGAAGCCCTGCACGAACGCGGGGTCGCCGAAGCACGGCTCTACGGCCACGACCCGGCCGACCGGGTCGGCGGCACCGGCGCGTTCTTCCTGCTGCTGGACGAACCGGAGGTCTACGGGCTGCCGCCGGATCCGGTGGTGCCGACCCGCGAACTGACGGCGATGTGGAAGTACGCCGGGCTGGCGGCGTCGGCGCTGCTCGCGGCCGCGGTCGCGTCGTTCGGGTCGTTCGGGAGGCGGCGCCGGTGACCTCGCACGAACCCCGCAGCGACGCCGGAGCCGCCGACACCCGCGCCCGCGTGTTCGGCGGCCGCCGCCGGCGCGGGGGCTCCGCGGAAGAGCTCATGGTGCCCCGCGCCGAGTTCCGCTCCTACTACGGACGTCCGGTGCTCAAGCCGCCGGTGTGGGAGTGGAAGGTGCCCGCCTACCTGTTCACCGGCGGGCTCGCGGCCGGCACCTCGCTGCTGGCCGCCGGGGCCGACCTGACCGGGCGGCCTGCCCTGCGCCGGGTCGGCCGCACCGGCTCGCTGGCGGCGCTGCTCGCCAGCGTCTACCTGCTGGTCGCCGACCTCGGGCGGCCCGAACGCTTCCACCACATGCTGCGCGTCGCGAAACCGACTTCGCCGATGAGCGTGGGCACCTGGATCCTGAGCGCGTTCGGCCCGGGGATGGGCGTCGCCGCGGCGGCCGAGGTGCTGCCCGCCGGGCTGCGCCGTTCTCTGCCCGGCCGGGTCCTGCGCGCGGTCGCCCGGCCCGCCGGGTTGTCGTCGGCGGTCGTCGCCCCGGCCGTCGCGTCCTACACGGCCGTGCTGCTGTCGCAGACCGCGGTGCCCGCCTGGCACGAGGCCCACGCGGAGCTGCCGTTCGTGTTCACCGGCTCGGCCGCGGCGAGTTCCGGCGGCTTCGCGATGGTGCTGGTCCCGGTCGAAGAGGCGGGCCCGGCCCGGACGCTGGCGGCCATCGGCGCGGCGACCGAACTGGTGGCGTCGAAGGTGCTGGAGCGGCGGCTCGGCCTCACGGCGGAGGCGTACACGACCGGCAAGGCGCACCGGCTGCGCAAGTGGTCGGAACGCCTGACCGCGGCGGGCCTGCTCGGCGCGCTGGCCGGGCACCGCAGCCGCGCCGTCTCCGCGGCGGCCGGGGCGGCGCTGTTCGCCGGGAGTGCGTTGCAGCGCTTCGGGGTGTTCGAGGCCGGCGTGGAGTCCACAAAGGACCCGAAGTACGTCGTCGTGCCGCAGCGGGAGCGCGCGCGACGGTCATGACGAGGTCAGGCCGATCCTGGCCCGCTTCCACGCAACCGGGGCAGGACCCCCAGCCAGGCCGAGGCCGCCGCCACACTCCCGTGCACCGGTAGGGACCGCTCCAGCCCCAGCACCCGGATCGGCCGCAGCACCGCGCGCCCCTGCGCCACGATCGCGAACGGCACCCCGCTCACGTGCGCCTCCGAAGCCGCCACCAGCAGCTCCGTGATGCCTCCCGCGCCGCAGAACGACACCTGGGACAAATCCAGCACCAGCGCCCGCGGGGCGAGGTCGATCTCCTCGCCGAGCAGGCTGCGCAGCCGGCCCAGCACCGGCAGGTCGATCTCGCCGCGGATCGCGACGGTCGTCACCTCCGCCGTGGCCGTCACCCGCACGGCCATCGCGGCCGGGACGTCGATGCGGAACTGCGGAGCGGCGATCTGGTCGAGCACACAGGCCTCCCACCCACGGGGACGGACGCAGGGCGGCTGCCGGCTGAACCGCGATGCCCACACCGTACGCCTCCGCGGCGCCGGCTTCCGCCCCGCCACCGAATTCGTCGAATAGGGGCGCACCTACGGCGAATTACCGGAATGCGTCCCGGTGACCCGGATAACGGTTCGGAGATCCAGTCGTCCCGAAGCCCCACCGAACGCCCGTCTTCTGCTAAAAAGTGCATCGCTTCGTCGACCGACGCAGGGGTATGGGTGGCTTTCGAGGAACAGCTCGTCAACGGGCGGTACCGGCTACTGGGGCACCTCGGCCGCGGCGCGATGAGCCTGGTGTGGCGGGCCAAGGACGAACGGCTGGACCGCGTCGTGGCCGTCAAGCAGTTCCTGCACGAGCCGGGCAAGGGCGGCGACGTCTGCGAGCGGGCGATCCGGGAGGCGCGGCTGGCTTCGCGGCTGCGGCACCCGCACGCCGTCGCGGTGTACGACGTCTTCGAGGACGCCGGCTCGATGTACCTGGTCATGGAGTACGTGCCCGCCCGTTCGCTGACCGAGGTCCTCGTCGAGCGCGGACCGCTGCCGCGGTGCGACGTGCTGCGGCTCGGGCGGCAGATCGGCGCGGCGCTGGCCGCCGCGCACGGCGACTGGATCCTGCACCGGGACATCACGCCCAACAACGTCCTCGTCACCGACGACGGCACCGCCCGGATCACCGACTTCGGCGTGTCGCGCGCGCTCGGCGAGCACCCGGCGGCCGACGACGACGTCGTCGTCGGCACGCTTCCCTACCTGGCCCCGGAAGTCGCCCGCGGCGGCGAAGCGGGCCTGCCGTCCGACGTCTATTCGCTCGGCGCCACGCTCTACACCGCGCTGGAGGGCACGCCGCCGTTCGGCACCGGCGACGACCCGATCGCGCTGCTGCGGCGGATCACCGAGAACCAGCTCACCCCGCCGGCCCACGGCGGCCCGCTGACCGCCGTGCTGATGCGGATGCTCGAACGCGACCCGGCCGCGCGCCCGTCGATGCAGGAAGCGGTGGACCTGCTGGCCGCTGTCGGCAAGCCGCCCCCGGCCGCCGGGCCCCGCCGGTCCCGGCTCCGCCGCGCCGCCGTGACCGGGGCCGCCGCGTGCCTGACGTCGGTGAGCGTGGCGGCCGGGCTCGCCCTCGCCGACCGGCCCGGGACCACCACCGCGGCGCCCGTCGAGCACCCGCCGGCGACGATCACCACCTCCCGCACCGTCAGCAGCACCACCACGGCACCCGCGCCGGCGTCGGCTCGCGTGTCCGACGGATCGGCGCGGCGCGCCACGCCACCCGCACCACCCGCTCCTCTCGGCGACACCGCCGGATGCACCGCGCGCTACGAGATCACGAACGCCTGGCCGGGCGGTTACCAGGTGCAGGTGACCGTGCACAACGACCGGCCGAGGCGGCTCAGCGCCTGGGCGGTGACCTGGGTGCAGCCCGGCAGCGCGAGCATCCGGGACCTCTGGAACGGCACCCTGAGCCAGGTCGGCTCGGCGGTGACCGTCACCGACGCGGGCTGGAACGCGCTCGTCGAGCCGGACGGTTCGGCTTCGTTCGGGCTCAACCAGGACGTCACGCCCGGCCGCGCGGTCGTCCCGGCCCTCCCGGTCGTCAACTGCCGGTCGAACTGAGAACGTTATCGTTCCGTCACAACCGGATCGGCCATTCTTCCGTAGCGGCCGCCGCGGTTTCCGGCATCCGGAACGAATACGTCGAACGCTATTTCGTACCCCCACCCAGGTGAGTGAATTGGTCCGACGCGCCGAACTGCGCGCCGGAACTGGCCGTGTTCCCTGATGACGGAGACGACAGAGGGGAGCGTGCCCGTGCACGAAGGGGCAGTGATCGCCGGCCGGTACCGCGTGCTCGGCCGGGCGGGTCACGGCGCGATGGGGACCGTGTGGCGGGCGAAGGACGAGCGGCTCGACCGCCTGGTCGCGATCAAGCAGCTCTTCCCCGACTCCCCCGACGGCCCGGGCGCGGCGGAGCGCACGCGCGACCGGACGATCCGGGAGGCCCGGGTCACCGCCCGGCTGCGCCACCCGCACGCCGTCGTCGTGTACGACGTCGTCGAGCAGGGCACCGCGGCCTACATCACGATGGAGTACCTGCCGGCCCGCACGCTGACCGAACTGCTGGAGGAGCACGGCCCGCTGGTGCCGGAGTACGCGGCCGAACTGGGTGCCCAGCTCGCCTCGGCACTGGCCGCGGCGCACGCGGAAGGCGTGGTGCACCGCGACATCAGCCCCAACAACGTGCTGGTCACCACCGACGGCTCGGCGAAGATCACCGACTTCGGCGTGGCCCACGCGCGCGGGGAGGGCACCGCCACCGGCCGCGGGCTGGTCGTCGGCACGCCGGCCTACCTCGCCCCGGAGGTCGCGGACGGCGAGGAGCCCGGCTTCCCGTCCGACGTCTACTCGCTCGGGGCGACGCTCTACACCGCGCTCGAAGGGCGGCCGCCGTTCGGCACCGACGAGAACCAGCTGGCGCTGCTCAAACGGGTCGGCGCCGGCGCCATCACCCCACCCGCGACCAGCGGCCCGGTCACCGACACCGTCCTCCGGCTGCTCCACCGGGATCCCGCCACCCGCCCCACGATGGCCGGGGCGGCGCGGCTGCTGACCCGCGCCACCGCGCCCGGCGTGGCCCCGGTGGCGGTGCCCGCGGACCCCGCTCCCCCGCCGCCCCGCCGCCGCCGGTTCCGGGTGGTCTTCGCCGGGACGGCGCTGGTGCTGGCGGCGGCCGCGGTCGTGGCGGCGACGTCGCTCCCGGCGGGCCGGGAGCCCACGAGCGCGGCGGCCCAGCTCGCTTCGGCACCGTCCACAGCGCCGTCCCCAGGGCCGTCCACGACCCCGCGCTCGTCCCGGGCCACCGGCCCGGCCGGCTGCGCCGCGCGCTACCAGGTGGTGGAATCGTGGAACGGCGGTTTCAAGGGGCTGGTGACCGTGCGCAACAGCGGGCGGGCCGAAGTCACCGGGTGGACGGTCAGCTGGACGAACCCGGCCGGCACGAGCGTCGACGACCTCTGGAACGGCAGGCTGGTGCGGACCGGCGCCTCTCCGGCGATCGCGAACGCCGAGTGGAATGCGGTGCTGAAGCCGGGCGAATCGACCACCTTCGGCTTCGTCGCCCTGGCCCGCGGCGGCAACCGCGGGATGCCGGTGACCGAGTGTCGCCCCCGGGAATGAATCGGCGCCCGGCACGTTTCCACCGCCTCCGACGAAGGTGGCTTGACCAGCTGTGACGACCGGCATTAAGGTCGACTTCCACCCCTTCCTGTTAGCGCTAACTTCCGGCCGGACAACGGACCGGACAATGGGTCTCGAGAAAGTCCTCACGAAATGATGAATTTCCGCGACGTGGCGGACGAACCGTCCGGCGGCGGCCGCGGCGCGGTGACGATCACCGACGTGGCGAACGCGGCCGGCGTCTCGGCGAGCACCGTGTCCTACGTGATCACCGGGAAGCGGACGATCTCCGCGGCCACCCGGCGCCGGGTCGAGGAAACCATCCGCGCCCTCGGCTACCGGCGCCGCGGCGGGTCGCCGTCGCCCCGCGCCGGCATCCTCGCGGTGGCGGTGCCGCCGCTGGGCGACCGGCAGCTGGGCATGGAGATGGAGTTCTTCTCCGCGGCCGCCGGCGCGGCCCGCGAGCTCGGCTTCGACCTGCTGCTGGTGACCGACGACGAAGGCACCTCGGGCCTGCACCGGGTGACGTCGGCCGCCCTGGCCGACGCGGTGATCGTGCTGGACGCCGGCGACGACGACCCGCGCGTCCCCGTGCTGCTGGCCTCCGGCCGCCCCGCCGTGCTGGTCGGCGCGCCGGGGCAGCACCGCGGGCTGGCGTCGGTGGCGCTCGACTTCGCCCCGGCCGCCCGGGCCTGCCTCACCCACCTCGCCGACCTCGGCCACCGGTCGGTCGCCCACCTCGAGCCGTCGGCCACGGTGCCCGGCCCCCGGCTGCGGTACCTGAAGGGGTTCGTCGAGAGCTTCCACGCCGCCGCCGGGGAGCGCGGCGTGAAAGCGGTTTCCCAGCTCTGCGCGCCGACCGCCGAAGACGTCGCCCGCTGCCTGGACGGGCTCCTCGCCGAGGACGGCCCGACCGCGCTGGTCGTCCACGACGAAGCCACCCTCCCGCTGGTCACCGGCGCCCTCCGGCAGCGCGGGCGGCCGGTCCCCGGCGACGTCTCCGTCGTGGCGATCTGCTCGGACACCGTGGCGGGGCAGCAGCGGATCCGGCCCACCGCGGTGGTGGTCCCGGCGGCCGAGCTGGGGGTCCTGTCCGTCCGGCAGGCGGTGGGCCAGCTCGACGGCGGACCGGCCGCCGAGCCCGCCGCGGTGGCCCCGGCGTTCGTCACCGGGGAAAGCACGGCGGCGTTGTCCGGGAAGTGAAAATTCCCGGGTGATCGGCGCCCGCCGACCGAACCCGTTTCCCCGTGCGGCCGTATTTCCTCACGAGGGATCGTCGACGTCGACAAGGGGATACGGGTGGCAGCGAAAAAGGGCGCATTGGCCGGGCGGTACCGCCTGCTCGAACCGGCCGGCCACCATCCCGGCGCCACGGCGTGGCGGGCCAAGGACGAATTGCTGGACCGGTTCGTCGTCGTCGCACAGCTGCCGCCGGGGTGCCCGTTCGACGCGGCCCATTCCGACCGCGTCCGGGCCAAGGCGATCCGCGACGCGCGCGCCGCGATCCGCCTGCACCACCCGCACGTCGTCGTGGTGCACGACGTCTTCGAGCAGGACCTGACGCCGTACCTGGTGACCGAGGACCTGACGGCCGGTTCCCTGGCCGAACTGGTCGAGCGGCGCGGGAGCGTGCCACCGGACCGCGTCGCGGCGCTCGGCGCGCAGCTGGCTTCGGCGCTGGCGGCCGCGCACGCCGAGGGCGTCCTCCACCGCGGGTTCGGTCCGGACAAGGTGCTGGTCACCGCGGACGGGACGGCCAAGATCACCGGCTTCGGGCTGGGTACCGGCGGTTTCCCCGCCCCGGAGGTGGCCGCGGGTGCGCGCCCCGGGTGTCCGTCGGACGTCTATTCCCTGGGCGCCACCCTGTACTTCGCGCTCGAAGGGCGGGTGCCGGGCACCGCGGTCCCGCCGCGGACCCACGGCCCGGTCCTCGACGCCCTGCTGGAACTGGTCCGCCCGGAACCGGCGGCGCGGCCCTCGATGGCCGACGCCGAACGCACGCTCACCGAACTGGCGGTGTCCCGCCCGTTGCTCCCGGCTCGCACCGCCCGGTCCCGGGCCCGCGTCCTGGTGACGGGCACGGTCCTCGTCGTCGCCCTCGGCACGGCGGTGACGACCCACGCGGCGCTGCGCCGCCTCGTGCGACTCCGTGCGCCGGCACCCGCCTGAACCGGATCCCGGCCTCGCGAACCCGCGATTCCCGTCGGCTTCAGGCGCGCGCGGATTCCGCCGCGCTCCCGCACGATTCGCGGACCACGAGCGTCGGCCAGAGCTGGAGGCGGTGCACGGGCCGCTCGGTCGTGTCGGCGAGGCGGGCCAGCGCGAGTTCGGCCGCCACCGCGCCGAGCCGGTGCTTCTGCGGGCAGACCGCGGTCAGCGGCGGGTCGGACGCCGCCGCGACCTCGTCGTCGTAGGAGACCACCGCCAGCTCGCCGGGCACCGCGATGCCGCCGTCGCGGGCGCGTTCGATCAGGCCGATGGCCTCGCGGTCGGCGTGCACCACCAGGGCCCGGACGCCGGCCCGGCGGCAGCGCTCCAGCAGGGCGTCGTACTCCGCCGCCCAGCCCGGGGAGCCGTACACCGGGACGTCGAGATCCGGTGACGTGGCCGCGTCCAGGCCGAGGGAGCCGATCGTCTCCCGCCAGCCGGTGCGCAGCGCCCGGCTGGTCGGGCTGGTCCGGGACGTCACCAGCCCGACCCCGCGGTGGCCGAGGGAAACCAGGTGCCGCACGCCCAGCCCCGCGCCGAGCGCGTGGGCCGTCGTGGCCGCGTCCAGGGCGAGGGTGGGCAGCTCCGGCGGCGGGAGGCGCTCGACGAGCACCACCGGGACGCTCAGCGACCCCAGCCAGCGCAGCAGGTCCAGCGCGCCGCGCCCGCTGGTGGCCGGGGCGACCAGCACCGTCTGCACGCCGCGTTCGAGGAGCTTGGTGACCTGGCGACGGTCCTCGGCCGCGTCGTAGCTGGACGCGCGCAGCACGAGCCGCCCGCCGGCGGCGGCCACCGTGGCCTGGGCACCCTGGACCACCGTCGGCCAGTAGTACTCGACCGACGGCACGACCATGCCGACCAGCGCGCCGTGCGTGGCCGGGCCGAACGCCGAAGCGGCGCGCCCGGGCTCGGGGTGGCCGCCGCGGCCCCGGGTCAGCGTGACACCGCCGTGCACCCGCGTCAGCAGGCCACGGTCGGCCAGCTCGGTGACGTCCCGCCGCACGGTGACCGCGGTGACGCCCAGCCGCGCCACCAGCTCGGTGAGCCGGACCGCGCCGTGCTCGCGCACCAGCGAAAGGATCAGCTGGTGCCGTTCGGAGGCGAGCATCATCGGACCTGCTCCAGCCGGACCCGCGCCGGGCCCTCGCGCACCAGCAGGGTGAGCCGGGTGAGGTGGTCGCCCCAGGAGGCGCGCAGCAGCGGGTCGTCCAGCGGCCGCCGTTCGAGTTCCGGGGTGGTGTGCCGGGCGTCCCAGCTCAGCCGCACCCGGACGCCGTCGCGCGCCACGACCGCTTCGCCGTCCCCCAGCTCGACCTCGCCCGCCAGGACGTGCCGGAGCCGGACCGGCCGGACGGAGTCGTCGTCGGCCACCACGACGTGGGCGTGCGGGACGCGAACCAGCCGCACGGACCGGATCCAGCGCGCCACCCCCGGGTAGGCCCCGGCGAGGTCCGCGGTGAGCGAGGCGGCCTCCGCCGTCAGGTTCACCCGGACGTGCCGGGCGCCGGCCGCTTCGCCCGGCTGCTGCGTCACCCCCGGCTCGGGGACGTTGTGCCATTCGCTGCGCAGCGGCCAGGCCCGGTAGCGGTCCGGCCCGAAGCTGGCCGCGGTGTAGGTCGGCTGGCCGACGTCGGCCACCACGGGCACCCCGTCGGCCGCCACCCAGTAGGAGCCCACGTCGAGGTGGTTGTGGCGTTCCCCGTTGTGCCCGGCCTTCACCGCCACGGTCAGCCCGCGGCAGGTCCCCGCCCGCTCCCGGGCCACCAGCACCTGCACCCGCGGCAGCCATTCCTCGCGGGCCGGCCGGCTCGCTTCGGGTTCCGCCGCCATCGCCTTCCGCCAGTCCGGGTCCGCCAAGCCGGAAAGCGCGCGGCCGAGCCCGGCCGACGGCCACACGAGCCGCCCGCCCGCGCGCGCCCGGCTCACCGCGTGCGCCCGTACGTCGGCGTCGCCGAGCCGCACGCCCCACCGGTGGAGGACGTGCCACGGCTGGGCCGGGGACAGGCGGGCCGGGGCGTCTCCGGCGTTGACGTAGGCGTCGCCGCCCAGGTGCATCCGGTGCGGGAAGCGGATCAGCTCGGGCAGCACCGGAAGCTCCCCCGGGTCGGCCAGCAGGTCCAGGCACTCCAGCAGGCGGCAGGCGCCGTGCCACCAGTAGGCGACGCCCTCGTCGATGCCGCCGTCGTCCGGCAGGACGGCGACGTAGTGCCCGAGCCCCTCGACGACCAGCCGCACCAGCCGCCGGCGCCGCTCGTCGTCGGCCACGAGCAGGAGCGCGGCCGTGAGGACGCCGGAGTGGATCCACGGGTTCCAGTTGTGCGCGTCGCCGTCGAGGCCGAGCCAGTGCCAGTCGCGGACGCGCTCGAACGGCGTCAGGACGCGGACGTCGACCTCGCGCCGCAAACGTCTGCGCAGTCCCGGCGCCCGGAGGTCGAGGTGCGGGCCCAGGACGTGATCAGCCCAGGCGAACAGCGACGCGACCTCGGCCGCGCCCAGGTCGAGGAACGGGTCGTCGGGGTCGGCCAGCACCTCGCCGCGCCCGGCCGCGTGCCGGTCGTGGGGTGCCCAGCACCACGTGGTCGCCTCGGCGAGCGCGACCAGCCCGTCGATCGCGCCGTCCAGGAACGGCACCGGGCCCGGCGGGACCTCGCCGGTGAGCACCGCGCCGAGCACCAGCAGCGTGACGCGGTCACGCAGCTCGCGGGCGGCGTCTTCGTACTCCGTGCGCACGCCGTCGCGGAACGTCCTGGCCCACGCCGTCGCCGTCAGGACCGGCGCCGGACGGGCGAGCACGGCCTCGGCTTCGGCGAGGATCGCGGCGCCGTCCACGGCGTCCCAGAGCGTCCGGTCGCGCACGTCGGGGAGCCGCATCATTGCCGCCTTTTCGGTTCCGATCGTTTGTGATCGCTTTTGTCCCGAATTGTTGACTCGAACTATGGCACACCCGGACAGTGACAGCCATCACTTCGACGGAGGAGCAATGAAGCTTCAGGGGTTCGACCGCCGGACGTTCCTTTCGGCCACGGCCGGGCTCGCGGCCGGCGGGCTGCTCGGCGGCTGCGCGTCGACGACGACCGCGTCCGGCGCCACCCGCGTGACCATCTGGTCGTGGCTCACCGGCATGGACAAGTACGTCGCCGCGTTCAACGCCGCCCACCCGGACATCGTGGTGGAGCTCAACGTGATCGCGTCCGGCCTCAAAGGCGGTTACGCCCAGCAGACCAACGCGCTGCGCGCCCACAACGCCCCGGACATCCTGCACGCGGAGTACCAGGGCCTGCCGCAGCTGCTCACCACCGGCGGGCTGCGCGACCTCACCGACGACCTGGCCGACCTCGAGCGCGGCTACTCCCCCGCGGCCTGGCAGGGCGTGCGGCCCGGCGGGCGCACCTGGGCGGTGCCGATGGACCTCGCCCCGATGGTGCTCTACTACCGCAAGGACCTGTTCGACCGGCACGGGATCGCGGTCCCGCGCACGTGGGCCGAGTTCCGCACCGCCGCCCAAGCCGTCAAGACGGCCGACCCGGCCGCGCGCGTGACGACGTTCCCGCTCAACGACGGCTCGTTCTTCGCCGGGATGTGCTGGCAGGCGGGCGATCCGTGGTGGCGGGTCGACGGCGGCTCGTGGCGGGTGGCCATCGACGGCGAAGGCACCCTGCGCACGGCGGACCACTGGCAGGGCATGATCCGCGACGGCCTGGTCGCCACCGCCCCGACCGGCGACCAGGACTGGATCGGCGCGATGCACACCGGACGGCTGTGGGGCCTGCTCGGCGCGTCCTGGAGCGTCGGCACCCTCGGCAAGTCCATCCCGCAGGACAAGGGCCGGTGGGCGATCACCACGATGCCGACCTGGGACGGTGTCCCGGCCAACGGCGTCCAGGGCGGCAGCGCGTTCGCCGTCTCCGCCGAAAGCAAGGTGCCCGAAGCCGCGGTGAAGTTCCTGCGCTGGCTCAGCACCGACCCGGCCGTCGCGAAGATCGGCACCACGTTCACCACCCCCTTCCCCGGCTACCTGCCGAGCCGGGACGTCGCCAGGAAGGCGTACAAGGGCGGGTACTTCCTCGGCGAGCCGGTGTACGACGTGCTCGACGAAGCCGCCCGGCGCGTCCCGGACTGGACGTGGGGACCCAACGCGCTGCGGACGTTCTCGACCGTCGTCGACCGGATGGGCGGGGTGAAGACGGGCGGCACCACCCTGGCCACCGCCGTCCGGCAGACACAGGCCGGCGCCGTCGCCGAGCTGCGCGAGCGGGGATTGACCGTGCTGGAAGGGAAAGCCTGATGACCGTCCTCACTCCCGAACGCGCCGCGAGCGCGCCGGCACACCCTCGCACCGGTGCGGTGACGCAAGGCCGCCGTGTCCGCGGCCGGGCCGGGCTCGTGCTGGCCGCCCCGTTCGCGGTCCTGCTGACCGCCACCGTGCTCGTCCCGATCGGGTACGCGCTCTACCTGAGCCTGTTCACCGATCGCCTGTCCGGCCTGGGTTTCTCCGGCCCGACGCAGGCGTTCGTCGCGCTCGGCAACTACGTCGACGTGCTCACCGACAGCGCGTTCCACGCCAGCCTCGGCAACGTGGCGCTGTTCGTGGTGGTGCACATCCCGATCATGCTCGGCCTGGCGCTGCTGCTGGCGCTGCTGATCGACTCCGCCGTGGTGCGGCTCAAGCGGGTGTGGTCACTGGCGGTCTTCCTGCCCTACGCGGTGCCGACCGTGATCACCGGGCTCATCTGGGCCTACCTCTACAGCCCCAATTCCGGGCTGACCGCCGTCCTGCCGTTCGACCCGCTGGGCAAGACCGGCATCCTGCCCTCGATCGTCAACATCGCGACCTGGCAGTGGGTCGGCTACAACATGATCATCTTCTACACCGCACTGCAGGCCGTCCCGCGTGACGTCCTCGAAGCCGCGCGGGCCGACGGCGCCGGGGGCTTCCGGACGGCGTGGTCGGTCAAGGTCCCGATGATCCGGCCGACCGTGTTCGTCGCCCTCGTGTTCACCGTGATCGGGTCCCTGCAGCTGTTCACCGAACCCCTGGTGCTGCGCGGGTTCACCGGCTCGGTGACGAGCACCTGGTCCCCCAGTCTCTACGTGTACGAGGCCGCGTTCATCGCCAACGACTACGGCCGCGCGGCCGCCGCGTCCGTGTTGCTGGCCCTGGTTTCCGCCCTGCTCTCGGCGCTCGTCATGCGCCTGTCCAACCGGAGGTCCCGGTGACCCTTTCCCCCGCCGCTTCGCGGTGGACGTCACGCACGGTCGTACACGTCCTGTTGGTATTGGCCTCGCTGTACGCGGTCCTGCCGCTGGTCTGGCTGGTCACCTCGGCCACCAAGTCCGTCGGCGACTTCTCCACGACCGGCGCGTTCGAGTTCGGGCAGTTCGACCTGGGCGCCAACCTCAGCGCGTTGTTCACGCAGGAGAACGGCGTCTTCCTCGCCTGGATCCGCAACTCGCTGCTCTACGCCGGCCTCGGCGCGGTGCTCGGCTCGTTCATCTGCGCGGCGTGCGGGTACGCGATCGCGAAGCTGGACTTCCCGGGCCGCCGCGCGCTGTTCGCCGTGACGCTGGCCGGGGTGCTCGTGCCGACCACAGCGCTGGCCCTGCCGCTGTACCTGCTGGCGTCACAGCTGGAGGTGGTCGGCACGTTCTGGGCGGTGTTCATCCCGTTGCTCACCAACCCCTTCGGCGTCTACCTCGCCCGCGTCTACGCCGAGGCCGCGGTGCCCGGCGAGGTCCTCGAAGCCGCGCGGACCGACGGAGCGGGCGAGCTGCGGACGTTCTTCACCATCGGGCTGCCGATGATGCGGCCGGGTCTGGTGACCATCTTCCTGTTCCAGTTCGTCGGGATCTGGAACAACTTCTTCCTGCCGCTGGTGATGCTGACCGACCCGAAGCTGTTCCCGATGAGCCTCGGCCTCTACCAGTGGAGCACGCGCGTGACGCAGTTCCCGCAGTACAACCCGCTCGTCATCACCGGTTCCCTGCTGGCCGTGCTGCCGCTGGTGGTCGCGTTCGTGCTGCTGCACCGGCAATGGCGGTCCGGGCTGGCAGCGGGCAGCGTCAAGTGACGCGCCGCCCGGAGACCTTGCTGGTGATGGGGCGGGACACGGCCGCGCTGCAGTTCGGCGACGCGGAACTGGCCCGGCTGCGCGCCACGGCCCGGCTGGGCGAGCCGCTGTGCACCGACGAGCTCGCCTCGGCGCCGGTCCGCGCGCGGCTGGCCGAGGTGGAGGTGCTGATCACGTCGTGGGGCTGTCCCCCGCTCGACGACGCGGTGCTGCGGGCGGCTCCGCACCTGCGGGCGGTGCTGCACGCGGCCGGGAGCGTCCGCGACCACGTCGGCGCGGCGGTGTTCGACCGCGGCCTGCTGGTCACCACCGCCGCCGACGCCAACGCCGAGCCGGTCGCCCAGTACACCCTGGGCGCGATCCTGTGGGCGTTCAAGAAGGTGCCGTTCCTGGCCGCCGACGCGCGGAAGTTCCGGGAGGACTGGGGTTACCGCGGCCGGCGGGGCGAGCTGTCCGGCCGCGACCGGACGGTGGTGCTGGTCGGGTTCTCCCGCGTCGGCCGCCGGGTCGCCGCGCTGCTGCGGCTGCTGGAGCTGGCCCGGGTGCTCGTCGTCGACCCGGTGGCCGACGCGGGCGAGATCCGGGCGGCCGGGGCCGAGCCCGCTTCCCTGGCCGACGCCCTCCCGCAGGCGGACGTGCTGAGCCTGCACGCGCCGTCGCTGCCGTCGACGCGGCACATGATCGGCGCCGCCGAGCTGGCCGCCCTGCCGCCCGGCGCGGTGCTGGTCAACACCGCGCGGGGTGCGCTCGTCGACACCGCGGCGCTCGAACACGCCTGCTCCGCGGACGGCCTGCACGCCGTCCTCGACGTCACCGAGCCGGAGCCGCTGCCGGCCGGCTCGCCGCTCTACGACCTGCCCAACGTGGTGCTGACGCCGCACGTGGCGGGTTCGCTGGGCGCGGAGACCCGCCGGATGAGCGCCGAGGCGCTCGGCGAGCTGGAGCGCTACGCGGCGGGCCTGCCACCCCGGGCGCCGGTGACCCGGCATTCCCTGGCCGTGCAGGCATGACCGCCGTCGAAGACCGGCGGCTTTCGCCGTACACCGGCTGGACCCGCGAGCACTACGCGGCGCTGGCCGACCGGCTGCTCGCGGCGGCCGGGGAACACCGCTCACCGGCCGGCGCCCGGATCGACCTGCCCGGGCCGGCCAGCCGCAACGGCCGGGTTTCCGATGGGCTGGAGGGGTTCGCCCGCACGTTCCTGCTCGCCGGGTTCCGCGTCGCCGGGGAGGGCGGCGCGGACCCCGGCGGGTACCTCGAGCACTACGCGCGCGGGCTGGCCGCCGGCACCGACCCGGCGTCGCCCGAGGCCTGGCCGCGCCCCGGCGAACTCGGTCAGGCCAAAGTGGAGGCCGCGTCGATCGCCCTGGTGCTGCAGCTGACCCGGCCCTGGCTGTGGGACCGCCTGGACGACGGCGTCCGCGAGCGGGTCGTCGCCTGGCTCGCGACGGTGATCGGGCAGCCCTACCCGCCGATCAACTGGGTGTGGTTCCGGATCGTGGTGGAATCGTTCCTGCGCGAGGCGGGCGGCCCGTGGTCGGCGGCGGACATCGAGGAGGACCTCGCCGTGCACGCGTCGCTGCGGCGGCCGGGCGGCTGGCTCAGCGACGGGGACGAGCGCGCCTACGACCACTACACGGGCTGGGCGCTGCACCTGTACCCGTTGCTGTGGACGCACTTGTTCGACGTCACCGGCACGCTGTGCCCCGGCTCGCTGCGGCTGCGGTGGGCGGCGGACCTGCGGGCCTACCTCGACGACGCCGTCCGGCTCGTGGGCGGCGACGGATCCCCGCTGTTGCAGGGCCGAAGCCTGGTCTACCGGTTCGCGGCCGCGGCGCCGTTCTGGGTGGGCGCGCTGACCGGGACGTCCGGGCTCTCGCCGGGACTGACCCGGCGGGTGGCCGGCGGGATGGTGCGGCACTTCGGCGCCGCCGACGGGCTGCTCAGCCTGGGGTGGCACCACGCCTGGCCCGCGATGCGCCAGGCGTACTCCGGGCCCGGTTCGCCGTACTGGGCGGCCAAAGGCCTGCTGGGGCTGGCCCTGCCCGCGCACCATCCCGTGTGGACGGACGTCGAGGAGCCGCTGCCGATCGAGACGGGCGACGTCGCCCGCGTCGTCCCCGCGCCCGGCTGGCTGGTTTCGGGACGGCGTCGGGACGGCATCGCGCTGGTGGTCAACCACGGCACGGACCACGCCCGCCCCGGCGACCCGCGGTCCGACGCGCCGCTCTACGCCCGGCTCGGGTACTCGACGGCCACGGTGCCGCCGCTCGGTTCGTGGCCCGACAACGCGGTGTACGTCCTGGACGCGGACGGCCGGGCGAGCCACCGGGCGGGGTTCTCGACGTGCTACGCGATCGAGCTGCCGGGCGGGATCATGGCGGCCGCGTCCCAGGGGCGGGTCCGGTGGGTGGACACGTCCGGCGACGACTCCCCCGACCACGGCTCGGGACGGAGCGGGCCGGTGGTGCCGGGACCGGTGCTGACGGTCGTGTCGGTGGTGCGGCGGGGTGTGGAGGTGCGGCTCGCGCGGCTCGACGACGTCGGCGGTCCGGTCCGGTCGCTGCGGCTGAGCGGCTGGCCGGTGTCGGGCGGAACCCGGCCGGAAACCGGCGCGGCCTCGGCACGCACCCCGGACCTCCGGTCGGAAGTGCGCCCGCTGCGCGGCTTCACCACGGCGGACGTGACCCTCGAGTCCGGTGTTTCCCCGTTGGGCGAGTGGACCGCGATCCCGTTCGTGGCCACCGAGGGGCCGCCGGAGCCGGGCGCGGTGTACGCCGCGGTGGTGGTCCTGGACCGCGGCGGCCCGGACGACCCCGACCCGTTCTTGGCGCCCATCGCGGACGGCGTCACGCTGACCTGGCCCGACGGCGTCACCGCCCGGATCACCCTGCCCGCTTCCGCCGGGCATCACGCGTGACTGCGAGGGCATCGCGGCGATGCCCGCCCGATCACGCTTGATGCCCCTCGGGTCACGCGTGATGCCCCGCCGGATGCCTTGTTCCGCACCGAATGTCCTATTGACCTCCCCCGGCGCTTCCTGTTCCATCTTGTTGGGTTCTGTCGGGATCTTGTCGGAACATGGAGGTTCCTCCCGTGCGGCTGCGCGCTCTGGGTGTGGTCCTGTTGGCTCTCGCGGGGACCCTGGTGCCCGCCGGGCAGGCCAACGCGGCCGTCGACGACGTCTACTCCTACCTCGAAGACCCGCGGAAGGTCGGCGAAGGCCAGGAGCCGCCGCACGCGTTCCTCGCGCCGCACGCCGATGCCGAGTCCGCCGTCCGGGGGCGGGAACAGACGCCGTTCACCAAGACGCTCGACGGGACGTGGCGGATCGCCATGGCGGACAACCCCGCCCAGGTGCCCGCCGGTTTCCACGCCGCCGGGTACGACACCTCGGGCTGGCGGGAGGTCTCCGTGCCGCACACCTGGCAGACCGACGGCCTCGACCACCCCGTCTTCCGCAACATCGCCACCGAGATCCAGCCCGATGCCCCGCCCCGGGTGCCCCGGGACGTCAACCCGACCGCGGCCTACACCCGCGACTTCGACCTGCCCGCCGGCTGGGCCGAGCGCCGGACCAGCCTGCGCTTCGACGGCGTCACCTCGGCGTACTTCGTCTGGGTCAACGGCCAGTACATCGGCTACGACCAGGGCGGCTACACCCCCGCGGAGTTCGACATCTCCGCCGCGCTGAAGCCCGGCCCCAACCGGCTCGCCGTGCAGGTGCACCGCTGGAGCGCCGGCGCCTACCTCGAGGACTACGACCAGTGGCGCTACGCGGGCATCTTCCGCTCCGTGACGCTGACGTCCACGCCCGCCACCCACATCCGGGACGTGACGCTGCGGACCGACCTCGACCCCGCCTACACCGACGCGGTCCTGAGCGCGGCCGTCGAGGTCGCGCGCAAACCGGGCGGCACCACCGGGAAGCACACCGTCGGGCTCAGCCTGCGCGACAAAGCGGGCAAGGAAGTCGCCGCCACTTCGCGGGACGTCGAAGTCGGCGACGCCGGCGCCGCGGTCACCCTGACCCTGCCCGTGCGGAACCCCGCCAAGTGGACCGACGAGACGCCGAACCTGTACACGACCGTGCTGACCCTGACCGGCCCGGACGGCCGGACCACGCACATCACCCGCGAAACCACCGGCTTCCGCGAAATCGAAATCCGCGACAGGCAACTGCTGGTGAACGGCAAGCGCGTGCTCTTCAAGGGCGTCAACCGCGCCGAGACCGACCCCGACCACGGCCGGCACGTGCCGCGGCGGGCGCAGGAGCGCGACGTCGCGCTGATGGAACAGCTCAACGTCAACGCCGTCCGCACGTCGCACTACCCGTCGGACCCGTACTTCTACCGGCTCGCCGACGAACACGGCCTCTGGATCGACGACGAGGTCGACATCGAGACGCACAACCACGAGAACTGCGCGAACTGGTGCCAGGCGAACCAGCCCGAGTGGCGGGACGCGTTCCTGGACCGGCTGATCGGCATGGTGGAACGCGACAAGAACCACCCCAGCGTCTTCCTCTGGGACACCGGCAACGAAGCCGGCCTGGGCGCCCACCACTACGCGATGGCCGACTGGCTGCGGGCCAACGACCCCACGCGCCCGATCTACCACCAGTCCAACAGTCCCGACGGCGACGCCCCGTACGCCGACGTGTGGGGCCCGCGCTACCCCTCGCCGGAGAGGTTCGCCGAGCAGGCGAAGAGCACGACGAAACCGCTGATCTTCGGCGAATACGCGCACGCGATGGGCAACAGCCTCGGCAACTTCCGCGAGTTCTGGGACATCATCCGGGCCCACCCGCAGACCCAGGGCGGCTTCATCTGGGACTGGGCCGAGCAGAACATCCGGCAGCCGCTGCGCGAGGTCCCGGACGTGTCGGGCAACGGCATCGCCACCCACCTCTCCGGGACGTCGAAGCTCGTCGGCGGCCACCGCGGCAAAGCCCTCGAACTGTCCGGTCTGGACGATTTCGCCGAGGTCTACCGCGACCGGCGGCTGGACCTCACCGGTACCGCCCTGACCCTGGACGCCTGGGTGAAACCGGGCAAGTGGACCGGCCAGTTCCCGATCATCGCCAAGGGCGACCACCAGTACACGCTGAAGATGAAGAACGAAACGACGCTGGAGTTCTTCATCCACAGCGGCACGTGGATCGCGGTGCAGGCGCCGGTCCCGGCCGATTTCTACGGCAACTGGCACCGGGTCAGCGGCACCTATGACGGCGCCACGCTGCGCCTGTACCTCGACGGCCGGGAGATCGGGCAGAAGGCCTTCAGCGGCCCGATCGACTCCTCCTCGGCCGAGGTGAACATCGGCCGCGACTTCGAGACGTCGTGGACCGATCCCTCGAACATCGGCTGGCTGGGCCGCGGTCTGGTGGACGACGTCCGGATTCACGACCGCGCGCTCGGCGCGGCGGAGCTCTCCGGGCCGGAGCCCGTGCCGGGCGCGCTGCTGGCCCTCGACTTCGACACCGTGACCGAGCGCGGGACGTACCTGTCCTACGGCTCCAGCCTGTCCGGTGTGGACGGACTGATCGGCTCGGACCGCAAGCCGCAGCCGGAAACCACGCAGCTGGCGTGGGCGCACCAGCCACTGCGGTTCGCCTACGCCGACGGGGTGCTGTCGGTGACCAACGAACGCCAGTTCACCGGCACCGGCGACGTCGACCTCAGGTGGCGCGTCACCGAAGGCTCGAAGACGGTCGAGAGCGGCGAGCAGCCCCTCCGCGTCGCAGCGGCCACCACCGGCCGGATCCCCCTGCCGGTCCAGGGTGCCGATCGCGAGCGCTTCCTCACGGTGGAGGCGGTCGTCAAGAAGCCGCAGCCGATGCTGCCCCCGGGACACGTCCTGGCGCACGACCAGTTCTCGCTCGGCGGCACCCGGGTGCCCGGCCTCGACCGGGCGCCGTTCGACTGGGGCCGGGTGACGGCGCGGGAGACCGCGGACGACGTCACCGCCCAGGCCGGGCCGGTCGCCTACCGGGTGGACAAGCGCACCGGGGCGCTGGCGTCGATGCAGGCGTGGGGCAAGGAGCTGCTCGCGAGCGGGCCGAAGCTCGACGCGTGGCGCGCCCCGATCAGCAACGAGACGTTCGCCTGGGGCCGGGCCGAGGGCGAGGACTGGCGCAAGCTGGGTCTCGACCGCCTGCGGACCACGGTCACCGGGGTCCGGGTGGACCGCGCCGGCGGCAGCGTCAGCGTGGTGGTCGACAGCCGGGTGGCCGCGCCGGACGTGGCGGGCGCGTGGTTCGACCAGACGATGACGTACACCGTGGACTCCGCCGGCGTGCTGCGCCTGGGCCACAAGGTGACGCCGCAGGGCACGATGAACTACCTGCCGCGGATCGGGGTGTCGCTGGGCGTCCCGGACAGCTTCCGGCAGTTCTCCTGGTACGGCCGGACCGCGGAGAGCTACGCCGACCGCAAGGACGGCACGCCGATCGCGGTCAACCGGTCCACTGTGGACGAGCAGTACGTGGAGTACCACCGCCCGCAGGACCACGGCAACCACACCGACACGCGCTGGGCCCTGCTGACCGACGGCCGGCAGTCCGGGCTGCTGGTCGGCGGGGCGCAGGACGTCAGCGTCACGCCGTACGACGACCTGGACCGCGCGGCCTACCCGTTCCAGCTGCGGCGGAACCCGGGCTGGTTCACGCTGCACGCCGGGCACGCCGCCACCGGCGTCGGCGACACGCCGAACCCGGTGCGGGAGAAGAGCCAGGTGGCGGCGGACCGGACGTACGAGTACACGCTGTCGCTGCGCCCGCTGAGCTTCACCGAGGCGCTGACCGGTCTGCCCGCGGGCGGCTGACCTCGCCCGGTGCGCCGGCGGCGACGGTGTGCCGGCGGCGGGCCGGGACGAGCATCGTCGGGTGCGCGACGCTCCACGCCGCGGACCGGCAGATCAGTTCCTTGATCCGGGCGGCCGTCCTGCCGGTCACCGCGGCGGGCTTGGCCAGGTCGTCCGGGGTCACCGGCTGGATGACGGCGTCGCGGCGGCCGAGGCTCACGCACTGGACCGAGTAGCCGATCTTGTTCTCCGGCACCGGGCGCCCGGTCAGGCGGGCGGCGATGGCGTCGGCCGCCAGCTGCGCCGTCGGGATCCCCGAAGCGCAGGACATCCGCAGCGGTGTGCCGTGCCCGCCCCGGGCGTACGCGGCGTCGCCGACGGCGTAGACGTCCGGGTGCGAGACCGACCGCATCGTGTCGTCGACGACGATCTGCCCCGTCTCGGCGACCTCCAGCGTCGTCGCCGCGGCGATGGGGTGCACGGCGAACCCGGCTGTCCAGACGGTGACCCGGGCCGGGATCGTGCGGCCGTCGGTGGTGCTCGCGGCGGCCGGCTCGACACTCGTGACGGCCGTGTTCTCGTGCACGGTGACACCGAGCCGGTCGAACGCCTGCCGCAGGTGGTCGCGGCCCTTCTCGCTCAGCCAGTCACCGAGGCCGCCACGGACGGCGAGGGCGACGTCGAGGTCCGGCCGGGCTTCCGCGATCTCCGCGGTGGTTTCGATGCCGGTCAGGCCACCGCCGACGACGAGCACCGTCGCGCCCGCGTCGAGCTCGGCCAGCCGGGCGCGCAGCCGCAGCGCGGACTCCTTGCCCGCGACGCTGTGGGCGTGCTCGGGAACGGCGGCGGCGGTGCTGCCGAGGGCGTAGACGAGCGTGTCGTAACCGAGTTCTTCGCCGTCGGCGAGGGCGACGGTCCGGCGTTCGGCGTCGACCGCGGTGACCCGTGCGATCCGCAGCTGGACGCCGGTGCCCGCGAAGACGCCGGCGAGCGGGCGCGGCTTCAGGTCCTGCCCGGTCGCCAGCTGGTGCATGCGGACGCGCTCGACGAACTCGGCGTCGGCGTTGACCAGGGTGATCTCGGTGTCGGCGGGGTGCAGCCGCTTGGCGAGCCGCCCGGCGGCGTTGGCTCCGGCGTATCCGGCCCCGAGGACGACGATGCGGTGCTTCATGGTTTTGCTCCTGTCCGGTCGGTGTGTGCTCCCTGAACCGGGCAGCGGCGCGAAACCTGACAGGAGTTCGCTGTGACCTGGGTCACCAGGTGCCGGCGAGCGGCTCCCCGTGCTCGGAGGTCGCCCACGCGCGGGTCGCGCGGGCGAGCTTGGCGGGGTTGGCCTGGGCGTGGACGGCCGCTATGCCGTCCTCCGTCACGTCCAGCGCGAAGACGCCGACGACCCGGTCGCCGACCACCATGACCAGCGCGGGCACGCCGTTGGCGACCGCGGCGTACAGGTCGGGGCGGCCGCCGACCATCTCCCACTTGGCCTCGCTCGGCGTGAACAGCGTGCGCAGGAACCGCGCCACCCGCAGGGCGCCGGTGATCGGCCGCGGCACCGAGAAGACCGCGCCGCCGCCGTCGCCGATGCTGATCGCGTCGTCGGCCAGCAGCTTGACGAGCGAGTCGGTCCGGCCGCTGAGCGCCGCGGCCAGGAACTCCTCGACGATCTTGCGCGCCGCGGCCGCGTCGACCTCGACCCGGCGGCGGTCGGCGGCCAGGTGCTGCTTGGCCCGCCGGTGGATCTGCTGGCAGTTGGCCTCGGTGAGGTCGAGCACCTCGGCGATCTCGCCATGCGCGTACCCGAACGCCTCGCGCAGCACGTACACGACCCGTTCCTTGGCCGAAAGCCGCTCCATCAGCGCGAGCATCGCGATCGAGACCGATTCCCGCTGCACGGCCGTGTCGGACGGGCCGAGCATCCGGTCCCCGGCGAAGACCGGTTCCGGGAGCCACTGGCCGACGTAGGTCTCCCGCCGGGCCCGCGCCGAGGTGAGCCGGTTGAGGCAGAGGTTGGTGAGCACCTTCGTCAGCCACGCCTCGGGTGTCTCGATGCGCTCGCGCTCGGCGGACTGCCAGCGCAGGAAGGTGTCCTGCACGGCGTCCTCGGCGTCGGCGGCCGACCCGAGCAGGCGGTAGGCGATGGCCTCCAGCCTCGCCCTGTTGCTTTCGAACACCTCGACCTCGCGCACCCCGACCGGCATGGCGCAAGTCAACCACCGGCGCGTGCGAAGATCGCGGGGTGCCGCCGACTTCTTCCCGCCCGCGCTCGTTCTGGGACGACGCCGTGGTGTACCAGCTCTACGTGCGTTCGTTCGCCGACAGCGACGGCGACGGCGTCGGCGACCTCGGCGGGGTGATCCGGCGGCTCGGGCACATCGCCGCGCTCGGCGCCGACGCGATCTGGCTCAACCCGTGCTACCCCTCGCCGCAGGCGGACCACGGTTACGACATCGCCGACTACCGCGGGATCAACCCGGAGTACGGCACCCTCGAGACGTTCGACAGCCTGGTCGCCGAGGCGCACGCCCGCGGGCTGCGGGTCCTCATGGACCTCGTCCCGAACCACTGCTCGGACCGGCACCCGTGGTTCACCGCGGCGCTCGCCGCCGGCCCCGGCTCCCCCGAGCGCGCCCGGTTCCTCTTCCGCGACGGCCGGGGCGACGAGCCGCCCAACAACTGGCAGTCCGTCTTCGGCGGCCCCGCCTGGACCCGAGTGACCGAGCCCGACGGCACGCCCGGGCAGTGGTACCTGCACCTGTTCGCCCCCGAGCAGCCGGACTTCGACTGGCGCCACGCGGACGTCGTCGCCGAGTTCGACGGCATCCTGCGGTTCTGGTTCGACCGGGGTGTGGACGGCTTCCGCATCGACGTGTGCCACGGGCTGATCAAGGACGCGGCCCTGCGCGACTGGGACGGCGGCGGCTACAACGCCCACAGCTGGAACCAGCCGGAGGTCCACGAAATCTTCCGCCGCTGGCGCGCGCTCGCCGCGGGCTACGGCCCGGACCGCGACCTGCTGCTGGTCGGCGAGGTGTGGGTCCCGGACCCGGCCGACCTCGATCAGTACCTGCGCCCGGACGAGCTGCACCAGGCGTTCTCGTTCGACCTGCTCGTCCAGCCGTGGGCGGCGCGGGCGCTGCGCGGCGCGATCGAACGCGCCGCGGCCCGGACCGCCGCGCACGGCGCGCCGGCGGCGTGGACGCTGGCCAACCACGACGTGCACCGGACGGTCACCCGCTACGGCATCGTCCGCCCCGAGCCGGCGCCGGAGAGCAACGACGCGTTCGCGGCGCTGATGCGGCCCCGCGGCGAGGTCGACGCGGAGCTGGGCGAGCGCCGCGCCCGGGCGGCGCTGCTCCTGCTGCTGGCCCTGCCCGGTTCGGTCTTCCTGTACCAGGGCGAGGAGCTCGGCCTGCCCGAGGTCCAGGACCTGCCCGACGAGGCCCGCCAGGACCCGGTGTTCCACCGGACGGGCGGCCTCGAGAAGGGCCGCGACGGCTGCCGGGTCCCGCTGCCGTGGTCCGCCGGGGCGCCCGCCTTCGGCTTCAGCACCGGGATTCCGTGGCTACCCCAGCCGGACTGGTTCGCCCGCTACGCCGCGGACGTCCAGGAAAAAGACGACACCTCGATGTTGCACTTCTCCCGCCGTGCCGTCCGGGCGCGGCGGCACCTCGGGCTTGGCGGACCGGGCCCGGTGGAGTGGCTTGACACGGGCGACGACGCGGTTCTGGCGTTCCGGCGTGGGAAGCTGGTGTGCGCGGTCAACACCGGGAGCACGCCGTTCCCGGCACCGGACGGGTGGGGTGCGGCCATACTCGGCAGTGGCGAGCCCGGCGGTGTGGCGGGCGATTCGGCGGCCTGGTTCCTGCCGCGACCGGACCACCGGCGAGGTCGTGAGTGGTAATTCGGGTTAGATGTTCTTCCCGATCTCCGAGGTCGGCCCCGGCGCCCGGCAGACGGCGCAGGCGAAGGCCGTGTGCGCGCGCTGCCCCGTGCGCGCCGAATGCCTC
>NZ_JBSGAI010000052.1:0-58142 GCF_053600695.1 Amycolatopsis sp. NPDC005003
TGGGTTGTTTTAAAACTGGTCTCGCAGGCGGATTTGGAGAAAACTGTTTTGGTTGTGGTCGGGTTTTTTTTGTTTTTTTGTTTTTTTAGGGTTCTAACCCGAATTACCACTCACGACACGGTCAGGGGGCGGCGTTCATCAGGTCCAGGGCGCTCTGCTGGCGGGCCGCGTCGGGCTGGTCGAACGGGCCTGCCCACAGCAGGCCGTAGGCGTCCGCGCTGTTCCGGTCGTTCGCGTACGCCGAGTTCGCCTGTCGCTGCAGGTAGGCCGTGTACGGGTGGTCGGAGAGGGCCGCGTTCAGCACCGCCAGGTCGCGGACGTACACGCCCTTGAAACTCGGGCCGTCGACGCCGCCACCGCCCGCCGTCTCGCCCGGGTCGCGGAGGATGCCGCCCGGGTTCAAGCCCGTGTTCGTCGTCGACGCGTTCGCCATCGCGCGGGCCTTCGCCAGCAGGCTCGCATCACCGGTGGCACGGGACAGCTCGGTCAACGCCGCCAGCGGCACGCCCTGGTTGTACGTCCAGGTGGGCTGGCCGTTGTTCGCGCAGGCCGACGTCAGGCCGTCGTTGACCAGGTTCGAACCGTTGATCATCCCGCTGCCGGCGAACCACGCCCAGCCCGCCCGGGCCCGCGCCAGGTACACCGTGTCGCCCGGGATCCGGTTGTGCAGGGCCGCGTTCAGCTGGACGTACAGCGAGTTCGGGATGGCGTTCTTGTAGGTGCGGCTCGTGCTCCACCACACCCCGCCGCCGCAGACGCCGTCCCAGTAGGCGTACATGTGGTCGGCGTCGGCGCGGGCGGTGTTCAGGTACTTGCCGTCGCCGGTCAGGTCGTAGGCGTCGACCCACGCGAGGCCCCACCACCCGGTGTCGTCGAGGTAGTCGTTGCGGAAGCTGCCACCCTGCGCCGCCAGGTTCTTCGTGTACGTCGTGTCGATCGCGTAGCGGTAGCTGCCCATGCCGCTGATCCGGACGTTGTCGATGATCGCGGTGAGCGCGTTCGCCGAGTTCCACCACCCGGTGGTGTCGAAGAGGCCGGTGCCGAGGTTGTACCGCTCCATCAGCGCCGTGGCGGCCGCGGTGCGGCGGTCCCAGGCGTTCCACGCCGGACGCGCCCAGCCGGTGCAGGCGATCGTGCCCGACCCCGCGGGCTGCCCGCACGCCCGCAGCACCCCGACGCCCTTGTTCGCCCAGTCGTCGGTGTTGTACATCAGCGTCCGCCAGCCCGTCGCGCCGGACGGTGTCGCGGTGTCGCCGAGTTTGCTGCCCGACGCCCAGGTGCGTCCGGCGTCGAACGAGCGGTCCAGCCAGACGTGGTCGCCGGCCGCGCCGCCGGTGATCGCCGCCCAGCCCATGGCGTCGCCGTCGTCGAGGTGCAGGGCGATCCGGCGGCCGCCGACGCCGGCCGACGAGCCCTCGCGGTCGCCCGGTGACGACGCGGGATCCCTTGCGTCGCAGTACTTGTTGCAGATCGTCGCGGCGGCCGCGGCCGACGTGGCGGTCGGCGTGGCGGCCAGGACGAGGGACAGCAGGGGAATGAGGAAGTGCATCAGTCACCTTCCGCGCTGAAGGGCGATGCTCCCCATTTTCCGGTGCCGATATTATTGGTCCAGTCCTTTTCGGGACAGGTTGCGGACAGGAATTCACACCCGCCGGGAGCTCAGCAGGAGCAGGCAGCCCACGGCGATCGCGGTGACGAGCCCGGCGACCAGCAGCATCGGGTCCAGGGTCGCCGGCGTGGCCGCGGTCGCCTGCTGGACGGCGGGCTGCGCAGCTGCGGGCTGGGTGGCGGTGGGCGTGGCGACGGCCGGGGATGTGGCGGGAGAGGGCGAGGGCGTGGTCACGGGGGCAGCGGCGGCCGGGGTGCCGGAGGTCCGCGGCGGCGTGGTCCGGGCAGCCGTGCTCGGCGGCGCCGACGTGGGCGCGGGCAGCACCGTCACCGAGGCCCGCATGTCCGGGTGCACCGAGCAGTAGTACTGGTAGGTGCCCGGCTGCCGGAACGTGTAGCTCCAGCTCTGCCCGGCCGAAAGCTGCGGGCTGCGGAACGCGACCGGCGCGCTCGTCGTGACGACGTCGTGCGGGGCTTCGTCGTGCTGCATCCACGTGACGGTGTCCCCGACCCGGACGGTCAGCGCCACGGGGGAGTAGGCGTAGCCCTGCATCATGACCTGTTGCGTCGCCGCGGCGGCCGGGCTCGCGAGCGGCACGTTCAGGAACACCAGCAGGCCGGCGACGGCCAGGGCGGCGCGCCTCATCGGACGAACTCGATCGCGATTTCGACGCGCAGCCGGCGCCGGGCCAGCAGCCGGACGAGCCGTCCCGCCCCCGCCGGTTTCCGGCGGGCCGGGAGCACGTACCCGCCGGCCCAGACGACGACACCGCCGGCGTCCCGGTGCCGGACGTCGCCGCGCAGGCGCACGGCCCGCCCGGCCACGGTGCCTTCGACGGCGAACGGGTCCTCGGTGACGTCGTCGGCGGTGAAGGTCAGCTCCTCGCCGCGGAACGCCCGGCCGAGGAACGGGATCGGCGTCCTCAGCGAGCCGGGGTCGAGGGTGACCGTGAGCGCGGCGCCGGGTGTCCAGTGCCCGCCGGTCGCGGTCAGCCGGCCGCGGACCAGCGGCGGGCGCGGGGAAACCTCGATGACGCAGCGGTCGCGGCGCAGGGCGTAGCCGGTCGGAGCGGGCAGGACGGCGGTGTCGGACATGTGGCCTCCGGGGAAGGGGTGCGGGTGGCCCGGCGCCGCCGGGCCACCCGCGGGGATCAGCAGCTCGCCTGGCCGAGCAACGGCGTGAGCACGTTTTCGAGCCACACCGTGTGCGTCTTGATGTACTGGTCGAGGTTCAGCAGGTCGGTCACCTGCTGTCCCAGCGACGTCTCCAGGTGCGCGCTCTTGATGTGCGCGACGATCGGCGCGAGGGTGTCGGTGAGCACCTGGCTGCCCGACCCGTCGAACGCCGGGGCGAGCACGGTCTCCAGCCACACCGTGTGGGTCTTGATGTACTGGTCCAGGTTGAGGATGTCCTGCACCTGCTGCCCGGGTGAGGTCTCCAGGTGCGCGCTCTTGATGTGGTCGAGGATCGGCTGCAGGACCGCCTTCGGCACGCAGGAGCCGCCGCCGGCCGGGGTGGACGGCGCCGGCATCGAGTGGCTCGGTGCCGAGGTCGGGGCGGACGTCGGGGTCGAGGCCGGCGGGGCACTGGTGGGGGCCGCGCCGGTCACGGTGACCGTCGCCTTCATGTCCGGGTGGATCGAGCAGTAGTAGGAGTACTTGCCCGCCTTGGTGAAGGTGTGGCTGAAGGTCTGGCCGGTCTGCAGGGTCGGCGAGGTGAACTTCTCCGGCCCGTCGGTGACCACGATGTTGTGCGGTGCGGTGTCGTGGTTGGTCCACGTCACCGTGTCACCGACGTCGATCGTCAGGTCGGCCGGCGAGAACTTGTAGCCCATGGCTTCGACCGATTTGCCGGACGGCGCCGCGGCCGCAGCGGCGCCGCCGGCCTGTTCCTGCACGAGTCCCTGGTAGAGCGGGACGGCCAGCGGACCCTGCTGGGCCAGCGCGGCGAGGTCGACGTTCGCGGCCTGGCTCGGCGCGGCCTGCTCGGTCTGCCCGCCGCGCAGCGCGGCCAGGCTGAACAGCGCCGTCGCCAGTGCGGCGATCGCCACGGCGACCGGCCAGTTCCGCCGTCGCCGCACCACCTCCGGCTGCTCGGGGGCGGTGGGGGTGGGGTTGTCCATCGAGGACTCCTTTCGCAGGGCGATCAGCGGCCGGGGCTGGCCGTGACGAGGAAGCTCGCCGCGAGGAGGACCACGAGCACGAGCGTGGTCTCGGCGGCGACGGAATGGACGAAGGGGCGCACGGTGCCGGCGTCCCCGCGCAGGACGACGGCGAAGTCGAGACGGCGGCCCACCCAGCGGCGGCTGAACTGGGCGGCCAGCAGCACCACGGCGAGCACGGCCAGCTTGACCAGCAGCGTCCGCCCGTAGGCGGTGCCGAACACCCGGGCGACGCTGCCGACGGTCTGCCACGCCAGCACCACGCCTGCGGCGACGACGACGGCCACCGACGTCATGGCCAGCTTCGAGTAGCGGGGGATCACGGTGGCGAGCTCGTCGGGGTCACGGCGGGCCAGGACGCCGAACAACAGCACGGCCAGGCCGCCGATCCACGCCGAAGCGCCCGCCAGGTGCGCGAAGTCCGCCAGCTGCGTCAGCCACGGCCTGGTGCTTTCGACGGCGTGGCCGGTGAGCCCGGTCGTGCGGAGGAGGCCGACCAGGACCGCTCCGGCCCCGACCCGCCAGGCCAACGCCGTGGCGGCGGCCCGGCCGCGCTGCAGCAGCCAGGCCAGCACCACCCCGCCGAGCAGCCACAGCAGCGCCCTGGCGAACCAGATCCGCCCGAACTGGCTGTCCAGTGCCTGGCTGAGCAGGTCCCAGGTCAGGGCGTCACCGGGCGGGCGCTGCGCGGCCCACGCCGCCTGCAGGCCCAGGCCGGCGAGCGTGCCGAGCAGGCCGAGGCCCCAGCCGGTGCCGAGCACCGAACGGGCGCCGCGGTGCCCGGCGCCCGCCGGCCAGAGCACGGCCAGGAACAGCAGGCCACCGGCGAACAGGGTGAGACCGGCGTAGTCGGCGGCGCGGGCGAGCACGTACCACGCCTTGACGGGTTCCACCCCTCACCGTCCACTGGGGACGGCCGGGGCGGGCACCATCGCGGGTTCCAGGCCGCCGTCGGGTGTGCGGCAGTAGCCGAGGACGAGCGCGCCGACCCCGCCCGGCCCGGTGACCCCGAGCCCGGTGGTGACGGCGCCGAGCAGGGGCAGCCCGCCGACGGTGTCCAGGACCTGTTGCGGCACACCGGGTTGGCACGCCGGTACGTCGGTGCCGGGTGGCGGGGGTGCCGGCGTGGTCGGCTCGGGCGGGGACGGGGCCGGGGAAGGACCGGGGTCGAGGGGCCCGGGATCCGGGACCGGCGCCACGCCGGTGTCGCCGGGCATCGACGGCATCGGAGCGCCCGGCTGGTCGCCCACCGGCAGCGCGGGCAGCGGGGAAACCGGGCCACCCGCGGGCGGCAGGCCGGCCGGAACGGTCTGCGGCGCCGGGGTTTCGGGGGCGGCCGGATGCCCGCCGTCCGCGACCACGGGTGGGGTGGCCGCGGCGGTGCCCGGGCGCAGGCCGATGCCGGACGCGTAGCCGACGACGACCACGACCGCGCCGGCCAGGCTCGCGGCGATGACGTGGTCACGGCGCAGGGCGGGTCCTCGCACGGGTTCGTCCTCCAAAGAACGGGAATGCGCTTCCCGGAAAAGGGTTCTCGGCAATTCCGGAGCGGCGGGGAAAGAAGTGGATGTGGGAGCAATAAACCAGCCGGCATGTTTCGTGGGGTGATGTTCACGTGAAGGCCGGGTAAAGTCGACCGGCCCGAAGGCGGCGCTCCGCGGTGAGATGCTGGGCCGAAAGCCGGTTCGACTGGGCTGTTCGGGGGTCCGGCGGTGCGGACTACCGGACTAGTGGCCCGATTTGCCCGGTTGCCGGGCCGCGCTCCGCCCCGGCGGTGAGAATTGCTTAACACAGTCGTTTCACGGCCTTCCGCGGCGGCACCCGATCCGGTCGTTACGGTTCCGGGCATCGCGCGAATTCCGAGAAGGCGAGAAAACACATGACTTCCCGCTGGTCTGTCCCGGTCCGGATCGCCGCCGCGCTGGCGGCCGCCGGGTGCACGGTCCTGCTGGGCGCGCCGGCGGCGGCCGCGCACAGCGTCCTGGTGTCCAGTTCGCCGGCCTCGGGCGCGTCGGTCGCCGCGGGGCCGGCCGAGGCCGTCCTCGAGTTCAACGAGCCGGTGGAAAACCGCTTCACCGAGCTCGCGGTGCTCGGGCCCGACGGGACTTCGCACTGGGAGGCCGGTCCGGCGTCCGTTGTGGACGCCCGGGTCTTCGCGCCGCTGCATCCCCTCGGGCCGGCCGGCACCTACACCATCCGGTACCGCGTCACCTCCGCCGACGGCCACCCCGTCTCGGGCACCGTCCCGTTCCGGCTCGCCGTGGCGGGCCCGGGGACGGCCACCCCGGCCGCCGCGGTGGTGGCGACTCCGGGCGGGGACGATCCGGTGTCGCTGTGGCCGTGGATCACCGGGGGTGCCGTCCTGCTCGGCACCGGGTTCGCGGTGGCCAGGCGGCTGAGCCGCGCGGACGCTTGAGGCCGTGGTCGCGCGGGTATCCCGGGCCCATGACGAATCTCGACGACACCACGACCGCGAAGCTCGACGAATTCGTGCTCGCCCGGCTCGCGGAGGACGAAGAGCGCGTCCGGGCGGGTGAACTGCCGCTGATCGACGAGGCCGAACGGCGCGGGCGGTTGCGGATCATGTACGCCGACGACGGCGACGGGCTGCTGCTCGCCGGTGGGCCGGTCGAGGCGATGGAGGACCGGCACCCGGTGCCGTTCGCCGAGAAGGTGGAATTCCTGCGCCGCGAGATCCGCGACGCCCACGACGACACCTCCGTCAAGCTGATCGCGTCGGTGTACGAAGCCCATCCGGACTGGCGCGACGAGTGGCGTCCGTGACCTGATGCCGGTGCGCCCGCGGATCTTCGCCGACCGGGAGGACGGCGGCCGGTGGCTCGCGGGCGAACTGCGGCGGGACTGGGCCGACCCGGTCGTGCTCGGGCTCGCCCGCGGCGGGGTGCCGGTGGCCGCCGTCGTCGCGCGGCGGCTCGGCGCCGAACTGGACGTCGCGGTCGCCCGCAAGATCGGTGCGCCGGCCCACCGCGAATACGGCGTCGGCGCGGTCACGCCGGACGGCCCGGCCGTCTACGACGAGGCCGGCCTGCGCACGCTCAGGTTGACCGCCGCGCGGATGGCCCGGGCCGAGGCACGGGAGCGGGCGGAGGCACGCCGCCGGCTCGAGCGGTACCGCGCCGGCCGGGCGGCCGCCGGTCTGACCGGCCGTGACGTCCTCCTGGTCGACGACGGGCTCGCGACCGGCGTCACCGCGACGGCGGCACTGCGTGACGTCCGCGCGGCCCGTCCCCGGACGCTCGTCTTCGCGGCACCGGTCGCCGCCCCCGGGGCCGCCGCGCGGGTGCTGCGCGAGGCCGACGACGTCGTCTGCGTCACCGAGCCGCCGGATTTCCGCGCGGTCGGCCAGTGGTACGCCGATTTCCGCCAGCTGAGTGACGACGACGTCCTGGCCCTGCTCGCCCCGTGACGCCACCCGGGGTGCACCGGGTTGACCGGGTGGGTGATGGGGTATCACCCGATGGGGGCGCCGACCGAAGAGGCGGGAGCGGGATGAGCGAACGGGACGGGCTCGGCGCGGCGGCGCGCGGGCTGCGGCAGTACCTGCTGGCTGTCGCGGCCAAGCTGGACGCGCCCGCGTGGTTCTGCGAGGTGGACGTCCCGGCCGGCGCGTACGTCGCGCTGGACCGGCGGCTCGCCCGGTTCCCGGACCACGAGACGGCGCTGCTGTGGGACGAACGCGACGGCTGGGCCGCGGCGGTCGAGTCGGCGAGCGGCGACGAAGTCATCGTGCTGGCGTACCTGGGCGAGGACGTCCTGCCCCCGCCGGACGCGGTCGTCGAGTTCGTGACCGGCATGTACGGCGAGAAGTACCCCGGACGGCCGGATCCCCCCGACTTCCGCAGACCCGGCACCGCGGACGGTTTCGACGAGCGGTTGGCCGAGTACGCCGGCGACCCGGTCGGCCAGGCCTGAGTCACCGGGCGGGCAGGACGCAGAACTCGTTGCCCTCGGGGTCGGCGAGCACGATCCACGGG
Source organism: Amycolatopsis sp. NPDC005003 (assembly GCF_053600695.1). Lineage (NCBI taxonomy): Bacteria > Bacillati > Actinomycetota > Actinomycetes > Pseudonocardiales > Pseudonocardiaceae > Amycolatopsis > Amycolatopsis sp. NPDC005003. The sequence goes on from NZ_JBSGAI010000052.1 coordinate 7,766, forward strand.
TCGTCGGCCGGGTCGTCGAGGACCTTCGCCCCGAGCATCACCAGGCGTTCGACCTCGGCCCGCTGATCGCCTGCCACCGGCGCGAGGTCCAGGTGCAGCCGGTTCTTGCCCGCCTTGTCCTCCGGCACCGGCTGGAACAGCAACGCCGGGCCCTCGGGGAAATCGACCTGGCGGTACGTCAGGCCGTGGGAGTCGGTCCACGTGCGGGTTTTCCCGTCGCCGAGCGCGGCCGCCCAGAACTCGGCCAGCAGGTCCGGCTGACGGCAGTCGACCGCCACGGCCAGGATGCGGGCCGCCGTCACGAGTCCGCCACGATCCGGTTGACGGCCTCGGCGACCAGGTCCGGTTCGGACACCGTCACCGTGAGGCCCGGGTGGCGGAGCCGTCCCCACGGCTCGATGCCCCGGACGGGTTCGCGGAACCGGAGGCAGACGCCGCCCCGCGTCGTCGTCCCGAAGGTGAGGCCGCGGTCGGCGAGCGAAAGCCGGACGCCGAAGACCCGCAGCGCCCGGTACGGCCCGGTGGCCTCCGCGCCGGCGAGGTTGCTCAGCGGGGTCTCGACCAGCCACGGTCCGAACCGGACGCGCAGGCCGGCCGCGTCCAGGTCCAGGCCGGCCCGCGGGCCGAGGAGCCCGCGCAGCCACCCCGGACCGGCGAAGTCCGCGTGCAGCCGGTAGTGCACGACGACGGCGGGTTCACCCACCGCCGCCGGTTCGGTCGTGGTCATGCGCCGCCACCCAACGGCGGGACGTCCGCTTCGTCGTCGGCCGGGAGTTCGGGGTCGCGCCAGTCTTCGGCGCGGGACGGGCCGTTGCCCTTCAGGGTCCCCTGGAGCTCGGCCTTCATCGCGTCGTCTTCCCGGGGCGAATGCCGGTCGCTTTCGCGGTGCATCGGAACCTCCTTCACGCGTGTTCTTCTGCGGCTACCCGGTGATCGCCCGCCGAAACGAGCGGGATCACCGTGCGCGCGTGGCGGTCCGGTTGAGCGCCCGCGCGGCGACGATGCCGAGCACCAGCGCGGCGGCCGCGGTCAGCCCGTGCAGCCAGTTGTCCGCCCAGTTCAGGTTGATCGGGTCCTCGGGGTTGACGAGTGCGGTGGCGAGGATGCCGTAGGCGGTCATCCCGGTGAAGCCGACGAACAGCACCCAGCAGTAGATGATCGACCCGGTGCGCCGGGTCGCGGCGAGCAGCCCGAGCACGCCGACCGCCGTGTGGACGAGGTTGAGCAGCGGAGTCACGCTGAAGATCCACACGGCCCGGCTGGTTTCGTGGCCGACCGCGGCGGTTTCCGGGGCCAGGAACCCGGCGATCCCCAGTGCCAGGTACAGCAACCCGAGGACGGCGACGACCGGGCGGAGCCAAGCCGCCGGGGAGCGGGTTTCGGCGGACGACATGGGCGTCTCCTTTCCTCCACCGGCGGATACCCCGGCACGCGTGCGGAAAACGGACAAGTGGAAGGGGCCGGACGACGGGCTGGGAGTCCGCCGTCCGGCCCGCGGCCGGGACCCGCGCCGGTCCCTGCAGCCAGGACGCGGGCCCCTGGTCTCAGGGGGGCAAGCTCAGGGGGAACGCCAGTCGTGCTCGCGGTGGGCGGTCCCGTGCTGGGCACCCATCAGCAGCAGCCCGCCGTCGACGACGAGCGACGTGCCGGTGATGTAGCCGGCCGCCGGGGTCGCCAGGAAGGCGACCGCGGCCGCCACCTCGGCCGCGTGGCCGGGGCGGCCGAGCGGGATGCCGGGCCGGTCCTGCTCGCGCGGGTCGGCGTCGGTCTGGCCGGTCATCGGCGTCGAAATCTCGCCGGGGGCCACGGAGTTCACCGTGATGCCGTGTTCGGCCAGCTCCAGGGCGAGCACCTGGGTCAGCGCGCCCGCCCCGGCCTTCGCGGCGCAGTAGGGCGCGGCGCCGACCCGGGGCACGTGCTCGTGCACGCTGGTGATGGTGATGATCCGGCCGCCGCGCCCGGCGTCGATCATGTGCCGGGCCGCGCGCTGCGAAAGCAGGAATACCCCGTCGAGGTCGACGTCGAGGACCTGGCGCCACTTCTCGTAGTCGAGGTCCATCGCGAGCTGGCTGCTGCCGGTGCCGGAGCAGTTGACGAGGACGTCGATGCCGCCCAGGTCGTCGGCGAACGCGTCGACGACGTCGGCCGCACCGGGCAGCTCGGTCAGGTCGAGCTGCCGGACGTGCGCGGTCACCCCGTGCGAGCGGGCTTCGGCGGCGGTCTCCGCCGCGCCGTCGGCGTCCGAGTGGTAGGTGATGCCGACGTCCAGACCCCCGCCGGCGAGGGCGGCGACGACCGCACGGCCGTTACCGGAGTCGGCACCGGTGACGACGGCGCGCCGCGGCGAGGCGGCTTCGGCGGGCAAGGGGGCCGGGAGCGACACGGGCGTCTCCTTTCGTTCTCGGTCGGCTACCACCCCGGCGGGGGACTAAACGCGGGCGTCGCGGGGTAACCCGTCCCGATGAGACTGGCCGTGCTGGACATCGGGTCGAATTCGGCTCAGCTGCAGGTGGTGGACGTGTCCGCCGGGGCGCCCCCGCTCCCGGCGCACGCGGTCAAGGAACCGACGCTGCTCGCCGAGGAGCTGCTGCCCGACGGAACGCTGAGCGACGCCGGGATCGAGCGGGTGACCGCCGCGGTCGGCCGGGCCGTGGACGCGGCGGTGCGGCTCGGTGTCGACCAGCTCTACCCGTTCGTCACCGCGGCCGTGCGCGACGCGGTGAACCGGGACGAGGTGATCGACCGCATCCAGGCGGCTTCCGGGATCCGGCCCCAGTTCCTCTCCGGCGAGGAGGAGGCGCGGCTGACGTACTTCGCCGCGCGCCGCTGGTACGGCTGGTCGGCCGGGCGGCTGCTGCTGATCGACATCGGCGGCGGCTCGATGGAGCTGGTGCTCGGCCGGGACGTCGAGCCGGAGCTGGCGGTTTCGCTCCCGCTGGGGGCCGGCCGGCTGACCCGGGAGTTCCTCACCGCCGATCCGCCGACGCGCAAGCAGCTGAAGAGCCTGCGCCGGCACGTCCGCGACACGCTGTCCGAGGTGCTCGACCGGCTGCGCTGGGAAGGCCCGCCACGCCGGGTCGTGGCGACGTCGAAGACGTTCAAACAGCTGGCCCGGCTCACCGGTGCCCCGCCGCAGCGCAAGGGGCCGTTCGTCACCCGGGAACTGGTGGTCGCCGACGTGCGCGGGTGGATCCCGCGGCTGGCCCGCGTCCCGGCGGCGGAGCGGGCGGGCCTGCGCGGCGTTTCCAAGGCGCGGGCCCGGCAGGTCGTGGCCGGTGCGGTGGCGGCGGAGGTGACGCTGTCCACCCTGGACGTCCCGCGCGCCGAGGTCTGCCCGTGGGCGTTGCGGGAGGGAATCCTGTTGCGGCACCTGGAACAGCTCGCCGAATCGACACCGTTGCCGCTGCAGCCGTTGACGCGCCACCCGGACGCCACCGTCCGCAGGCTTCACCCGGCGGGGGAGCAGCCGGTGCCGTCCTGAGCGTGTGCCGGCCGCCGGGCGGGGTAACCACGCCGTTCCCCGAACGGAAGGAGAGCTCCCGTGAGCAAGCCGAACCCGATCGAACTGCAGAAGTACCTGTCCGGTGTCGACTACCCGGCGAACCGGGACGACCTGGTGCGGGCGGCCGAGAAGAACGGGGCCGACTCGGACACCCTCGACGTGGTACGCCGCCTGCCCGACCGGACCTACGAGGGGCCGAGCGGCGTGAGCAAGGAGATCGGCGGCTGACGACCCGGCGGCCCGGGCGGGTGCGCCCGGGCCGCGATCACCCCGAGGCCAGTTCGGCGGTCTCGGGAACGACGGCACCCGGCTGCGCGAGGGCCGTCACCGCGCGGCAGACGTCGGCCGGGTCGATCGTGTCGAGGCAGGGATGGCCCGGGACCGGGCAAACCCGCGCGCGAGTGGCGCGGCAGGGCGCCCGCTGGTCGCCGAGCACCACCGTGGGCACGCCGTAGGGCGCCCACCGTTCCTGCGGCACCACCGGGGCGAACAGCGAAACCACCGGGGTGCCCGCCGCCGCCGCGAGATGGGCCGGGCCGGTGTTCGGCGCCACCACGACCTGCGCGCCGGACAGCACCGCCGCGAGTTCCGCGAGGGACGTCCGGCCGCCGAGGTCGACCGCCGACGTCCCGGCCACCTCCCGGGTCAGCGCGCGTTCCGACGGCGCGCCCGTCACGAACACCCGGTGCCCGTCGGCGGCCAGTGCCCGCACCGTCTCGCGGCTCCAGGCCGCCGACGGCTGCCGGGCGGGCACCGAGGCCGCGGGGTGCACGACGACGTACGCCCCGCCGCCGGTCAGCCGGGTGATGGGCGGCAGCGGGCGGCGTAGGGCCAGGGCGCCGTGGTCGTCCGGCGGCAGCGAGAACCCGGCGGCTTCGGCGAGCGACAGCATGCGGACCGGCTCGGGTGGATCGCCGTCGACGCGGTGGCGCAGGTCGAGCAGGCTGCCCGGGTAGTCCTCGGAAATCGCGCCGATCCACGGCACGCCGGCCTGCCGCAGCAGGAGGGCGAGCGGCAGCGGGGACTGGTGGAACGACGTCAGGACCAGCGCGCGGTCGAACGCCTTCGCGCGGATCAGCGAAACGAACGCGCCGGTGTCCTCGGCGGTGACCGGCGGCGGCTCGGGGTCGATCCAGGGTGCGGTCCAGGTGACCACTTCGGCCACGCCCGGCAGCAGTTCGCCCGCGGCGCGCCCGTGCGGCCCGGTCAGCAGCGTCACCCGCGCCCCGGACGCGGCGACCGCGCGGACGCAGGGCCCGGCGAGCAGGACGTCCCCGAGGTTGTCCTGGCGGGCGACGAGCACCCGGCTCATCCGGCGACCCCGGCGACGCGCAGCGCCTCGGACAGGTCACGGGCGACCGCGGCGTGCCGGCGGGCCCGGGCGATCTCCGGTTCGAGCGTGCGGCCGGTCGGCACGAGCACCGCGCGGGCGCCGGCGGCGAGCGCGGCGTCGACGTCGGCGCCGGTGTCGCCGATGACCACACAGGACGCCGGGTCGACGCCGAGCTCGCCGGCGGCCCGCAACACCATGCCCGGAGCGGGTTTGCGGCACGCACAGCCGTCGCCGTCGTCGTGGACGCAGACCTGCCAGGTGCCGAACGGGCCGAACAGCTCCCGGACGCGGGCGTTCACCGCGTCGAGCTGTTCGGGGGTGATCAGTCCTTTCGCGACACCGGACTGGTTGCTCACCACGCCGACCGGGATGCCGCGAGCGCGCAGCCCCCGCACCAGTTCGACGGCGCCGGGCACCGGGCGGACGCCGTCCGGGTCGTTCAGGTACGGGACGTCGACGATGAGCGTGTCGTCCCGGTCGAACAGCACCGCGACCGGGGGCCGGGGCCGCCGGGCCGCGAGTTCCCCGCGCAGCCGGTGGTAGCACGCGGCCGGCGGGATCAGGGCGCTGGTGACGACCATGCGCGCCACTTCGCCGGGGGTCCGCGGGCCGGGCAGGATCCGGCGGGTGGCGAACTCCGCCGTCAGCCCGGCCCAGACACCGGCCGCCAGCAGGGCTTTCCCGCGCTGCTTGAACAGCGGCAGTGCGAGCGCGGCGAGGCCGGCCACTGTGGACAGTGCGTGCCGGCCGAGCCTGCCCTGCCCGGCGCCGGTGCGCTGCCGCCAGAGCACGCCGTGTTTCGCGCGCATCAACGCGTTGTCGGCGTTGCCGCGCTGGGTCTTCAGGCTGTAGAAGAACCCGGCCCGCCGGGCCGGGTGCGTGGTCAGCCGGTCCCCTTGGCCGATCCGGTGCCCGGCTTCGGCGACGCGCAGCGCGAGGTCGGAGTCTTCGCGGAACGCGCGCGGGAACCGCTCGTCGAAGCCACCCGCCTCGACCAGGGCACTGCGGCGGTACGCCATGTCGGCGGTGATCCACCGGGCGTGCTCGAGGCCCGCGGTGCCGCGTTCGTCGTCCGTCGGGCGCCGGTCCGCCGGCAGCGGGACGGTGATCCGGCCCTGGGAGGCGGCCACATCCGGCGGCAGCGAACCGAGGTCGCGGGCGAGCTGCCGCACCCAGTCCGGGGCGAGCACGACGTCGTCGTCGACGAAGGCGATCCACTCGCTCTTCGCGGTGCGCCAGCCGAGGTTGCGCGCCGCCGCCGGGCCGCGTCCGCCGGAGCGGAGCAGGCGGACGCCGTCGGGGACGTCCAGTTCGGACCCGCCCGGGCGGTCGTCGACGACGAGGATCTCGGCCGGCCGCGGGTCCGGGCCGGTCAGCAGGGTATGCAGCAGTGGCCGAAGCGTCTCCCGGCCCGTCGTGGGGATCACCACGGTGTAGTCGAGCGAAGCAGTCACCGCGACCGGTTACCCGGGGCGGCGGTGGTCAAACGGCGTGTCGAAGTCCCCGCGCCCGGGTAACCGCCGGGCGACGACGAGGAGGTGCGGATGACCGCGGGAACGATCGAAATCCGGAACCCGGCCGACGGCAGCGTGGTGGGCACTGTGTCGGCCGCGGGCGAAGACCGGATCGACGCGGCGCTCGCGCTGGCCCGCCGGGCCGGGGCGCGGTGGGCCCGGACCCCGGCCGCCGAGCGCGGGGCGCTGCTGCACACGGCGGCCGAACGGCTGCGGGCCCGCGCCGGCGAGCTGGCGGAGACGAACGAAGCGGAGACGGGGAAGCCGCGCGGCGAAGCGCGCGAAGGCGTGCTCGCCGGCGCGGGCACCCTGGCCCAGTACGCCGAACTCGGCCCGGTCCACCGCGGCCGCAGCCTGCTCGGCGACGTCGGTGCGACGGACCTGATGGTGCCCGAGCCGCGCGGCGTCGTCGTGGCGCTCACGCCCTGGAACGACCCGGTCGCGGTCGCCTGCGGGCTTCTGGGAGCGGCGCTGGCCACCGGGAACACCGTGGTGCACAAGCCGAGCGAGCGCGCACCGCACACCGGCCAGCTGCTCGGTGAGGTGCTCGAAGGCGTGTTCCCGGACGGCGTGCTGCAGACCCTGCACGGCGACGGCGGGGTCGGCGCGATCCTCGCGATGCACGCCGGCGTCGACGTCATCGCCCACGTGGGGAGCACGGCGACCGGCCGGTCGATCGCCGCGAGCGCGGCCGCGACGGGGGCGAAGACGCTGCTGGAGAACGGCGGCAACGACCCGCTGGTGATCGACGAGGACGTCGACCCGGCGTGGGCGGCCGGGCAGGCGGCGCTGGGGGCGTTCGCGAACTCGGGGCAGATCTGCGTGGCGGTCGAGCGGATCTACGTGTGCCCGGCGGTGGCCGAGCCGTTCCTGGCGGCGCTGGTGAAGGAGGCGGAGTCGCGCACGTTGGCCCCGCTGGTGGACCGGCGGCACCGCGACCACGTGCATTCCCAGGTGGCGGACGCGGTTTCCCGGGGTGCCCGGCTGTTGACGGGCGGCGAGGTCCCGGACGGTCCGGGCGCGCACTACCCGGCGACGGTGCTCACCGGCTGCGGGCCGGAGTTGCGGGTGATGACGGAGGAAACGTTCGGCCCGGTGGCCCCGGTCCGGGTGGTGGAGAGCTTCGACGAGGGCCTGGCCGAAGCGGCGAAGGGCGAGTACGGCCTGGCGGCGACGGTGCTGACGGGCTCGATGGCACACGCGCAGCGGGCCTGGCGCGAGCTGCCGGCGGGGACGGTCAAGGTGAACAACGTGTTCGGCGGCGCCCCGGGCGGAGCGGCGCACCCGCGCGGCCGGAGCGGGAACGGCTACGGGTACGGGCCGGAGCTCCTGGACGAGCTGACCCAGACGAAGCTCGTGCACATCGCACCGCCCGCATGACCGGACGACGGCCGGTGGCGGGGGAGGAGCGGCCGGGCGCCGGAGTCGTGAAGAACGCCGAGCGGCCCGACCGCACCCCGATCGGCTGGCTGGGCCGCGCCCTCCGCGTCCCGGGCCGGGAACGCCGCATCCTCGTCCAGAGCGCCAAGGCCACCTTCGCCGCGACCGCCGCCTGGTTGCTCGCCACCCTCGTGCTCCGGCTGCCGCAACCGTTCCTCGCGCCCTACGCCGCCGTCTTCCTCGTCGAAGCGACCGTCTACCGGTCGCTCCGCGGGTGGCTGCAGCAGGTCGGCTCGGTCGCCTCCGGTGTCGTGCTCGCCGCCGTCGCCGGGCAGCTCATCCCGTGGCAGGCCGTGGCGCTCGCCACTGTCGTCTTCCTCGGGCTGCTCGCCGGGAGCTGGCGGCGGTTCGGCGACGCCGGTGTCTGGGTCGGCGTCACCGGCATGCTCGTCATCTCCTACGGCACCGCCCGCGAACCCGTCCTGCTCGGCGACCGCCTCCTCGAAACCGCGCTCGGCGCGGCCATCGGCGTCGCCGTCAACACGCTGATCTTCCCGCCGCTCTACGGGGAACGGCTGGCCACGGCCGCCGGGCGGCTCGGGAAGGCCCTGGCGGAGCTCCTCGAGTGGCTGTCCGACCTGATCCGCCGGGACGAGCCGCCCGAAGACCTCGACGGCCTGCAGTCCCGGGTGCAGGACGCCCGCAGCCAGGTGCTGGCGGCCGAGGAAGCCGTCGGCCTGACGCGGGAGGGGCGGATGCTGAACCTCCGCCGCGGACGGCCGTCCGCCGGGACGCGCCACGAACGTCCACTTCGGACGCTCATCTGGTTGTGGCCGGCGATGTCGCAGCTCATCGCCGCCGTGCGGACCACTGCCGGCGGCCGCGAGCACCCGTTCGAGTACCCCTGGCCGGACGCGCGCGAGGCACTGGCCGATCTGATGCACCACCTGGCCGGGGCCGTGCAGGCGGTGGCGGTGGCCGGCGAACCCGTCGAGCTCGACGAATGCCGGGCGCTGCTCGAGAAGCTGGAGAAGCGGCTGGTGACCGCCGAGGAGGACGGCGTCCCCGCCCGGCTGGGTCTGGGCACCTTGACGCTGCCCGCGCGGCTGCTGCTGGAGCAGCTGGAAAAGCGCTGAGAACCTACTGGATGGCGATCGCGTCCGCTTCGGACCGGTGCCGGCGGCAGGCCGTGCACACCATCGTCTGGCCCAGCAGCGTGCCGTCCCCGGACACCAGCCGCGCGACGTGCAGCGTCGGCAGGCCGCACTCTTCGCAGGGGATCGGCTTGCTGTCGCGGCTGATCATGACTCGGTTCGGCATGGTGGAGCCCCCTGACAAGGTTGGAAGGTCCCAGCGGGTTACCCCCGTGTCCTGCGCCACACTCGTCCGGCGCAGCGATGTCACTCGAACGGCGTAGTCACTTGGCCGGGTACTGCTGCTCGCGCAGGAGCTCGGCGAGGTGGACGGCGTTGCGGACCAGCGTCGCGTTCGTCGAGGCCACGGCCTCGGGCGTCTCGTCGAGGTCCTGGTAGTCGCCGCCCTGCATGGCCTCGCCGTTCCAGTAGGTCGCGCCCTGGGCCGGCACCGTGAAGCCGACGTCGTTCAGCGCCTGGAACAGGTCCGCGATGATCTTGTGGGCGCCGTCCTCGTTGCCGACGACCGCGGCCACCGCGACCTTGCCGAACATTGCCGGCCGGCCTTCGTCGTCGGTTTCGGACAGCTCGGCGTCGAGGCGTTCCAGGACCCGCTGCGCGACGCTCGACATGTGCCCGACCCACGTCGGGGTGACGATCAGCAGGACCTCGGCGGCGGCGATCTTCCGCCGGATGTCCGGCCACGCGTCCCCGTCGCCCATGTCGGCCTCGACGCCGGGACGGATGTCGTGGTCGACCACGCGGACCAGCTCGCCGGTGGCGCCGCGTTCGGCGAAGAGGTCGAGCAGCTGCCGCGCGATGAGGTCGCTGCTCGACTTCGCCGGCGAGGGCTTGAGCGTGCAGGTCAGCGCGAGGACGCGCAGGGTCATGACTGCCTCCTGGGATGGGTGCCGACGCCGACGTGGGCGAACCCGGCTTCGGCGAGGGCGTCGGGATCGAGCAGGTTGCGGGTGTCGACGACGACCGCCCGGTCGGCCGACGCGGCCAGCCGGGCCCAGTCGAGGTCCCGGAACTCGGGCCACTCGGTGAGCACGACGAGCGCCGCGGCGTCCTTGGCCACCAGGTACGGGTCGTCGACGACCTGGACCGAGCTCATGCCGGGCACACACGCGACGGCCGGGTCGTGCGCGGTCAGCTCGGCGCCCGCGCGGGCCAGGTCGTCGGCCACCGCGAGGGCGGGGGAGTCGCGCAGGTCGCCGGTGCCCGCCTTGAAGGCCAGGCCCAGCAGCCCGATGCGGGCCCCCGCGAGGGATCCGGCGGGAGAGCCGGTCACGGCCTGCCGGACGGCCCGCACCACCCGGGCGCGCTGCCGGGCGTTGACGCGGACCGCGTCGCGCAGGATGCCGAAGTCGACGCCCGCCGACTCGGCCGCGTGCAGCAGGGCGGAGGTGTCCTTCGGCAGGCACGACCCGCCCCAGCCGGGGCCGGGGGCGAGGAACCCGGGACCGATCCGCGCGTCGAGGCCCATGGTGCGCGAGACCTCGCGGACGTCCGCGCCGAACCGCTCGCACAGCTCGGCGAGCACGTTCACGTAGGACAGTTTCACGGCGAGGAACGCGTTGCTCGCGTACTTCGCGAGTTCGGCGCTCGCCGAGTCGGTGGCCACCACCGGCGCGCCGGTCGGCTCGTACAGCCGCGCGACCCGCTGCGCCGCAGGCGAATCCGCCGGGTCGGTGCCGACCACGACCCGGTCCGGGTGCAGGAAGTCTTCGACGGCGTGGCCTTCGCGGAGGAATTCCGGGTTGGCGACCACCGGCAGGTCGTCGCGGCGCAGCAGGTGCGGGAGCCGCGCCGCCGTGCCGACCGGCACCGTCGACTTGGTCACCAGCACGCACCCGGGCCGCAGCAGCCGCCCCAGTTGCGGCACGACGGTTTCGAGCACCCCGAGGTCGGGGCGGCCGTCCTCGGCGGGCGGCGTCGGCAGGCACAGAAAGACGAGGTCCGCGCCGTAGAGCTCGGCTTGCGCCGTGGTGAAGCTCAGCGTGCGGTCGGCGATGCCCTCGCCGACCAGTTCGGCCAGGCCGGGCTCGGCGATGGACACCACTCCCCGGCCCAGCTCGTCCACTTTGGACTCGTCGGCGTCCACGCAGGTGACGCGGTGCCCGAGGCGGGCGAAGCAGGCGGCACTGGTCAGGCCGACGTAGCCCGCGCCGACGATCCCGATGTGCTCACCCATGGGCCACCCGCATTTCCAGGGCCGAGCGCGTCGCGGCCAGCACGCGCTCTTCGCCGAGCAGCAGCAATCCGCCGTCGGGCTCTTCGCCGTGCGGGTCGCCGACGTTCCCGGCCCAGAGCACCACGTGCTGCCGGGCGGACGGCGGTGGGCCCCACAGCCGGGGCGGGGTCGGGCCGAACAGCAGCACCGACGGCGTGCCGAACGCCGTGGCGAGGTGCCCGACACCGGTGTCGCCGCAGACGACGAGCGCCGCCCCGGCCACCAGCGCGGCCAGGTCCGCCAGATCGGTGCGCCCGGCCAGCACGGCGTCCTCGCCGAGCCCGGCCGATTCGGCGATCGACAGCGCCAGGTCGCGTTCGGCGGCGCTGCCGGTGAGCACGACGCGGTGCCCGTCGGCAGCGAGGTGCCGGACGACGGTCGCGAACCGCTCGGGCGGCCAGCGCCGGGCCGGGAACGCCGCGCCGGGGTGCACCACGACGGCGTCCGGGGCCGGGCTCGGGCCCGGCGGCACGGGCAGGTGCAGTGCCGAGCGGTCCGCCACCAGGTGGTGGTACTCGACGAGCCGGCACCAGCGGTCCACCTCGTGGACGTCGTCGCGCCAGTCGAGGCCCGGCACGTCGGGGAAGTCCGGGTGGCGGTGGGTCAGCAGTTCGGCCGGGTCGGTGCCCAGGAGGTCGTGGACGCTCTCCGGGCCGCTGCCGTGCAGGTTGACCGCCAGCCGCGGCGGGGAGCCCGGCCAGGCGAGCTCGCCGAGCCGTGGTGTCGGCAGCAGCTCGTCGACGGCGTCGATCAGCTCGACGAGGTCCCGCAGCTGCTCCGGCGCGGCCAGCACCAGCCGGTCGTCCGGGTACGCCGCCCGCAGGGCCCGCAGCGCGGGGACCGCGGTCAGCAGGTCCCCGACGCCGAGGGCGCGCAGTACGAGGACCGCGGAGCTCACGGCCACGACCCCTCCTCGGACGCGCACACGACCAGCTCGCGGACCTCGGCGCCGGGCGGCTGCTGCAGCGCGAACACGACGGTGTTCGCGACGTGCTCGGGCTGGTTCAGCTTCGCGTCCGGCGGCGGCTTGTACTGGTCGGTGCGGTCGTCGAAGAAGTGCGTCCACATCCCGCCGGGGATGAGCAGCGTGACGCCGACGCGCCCGGCCAGCTCGGCGGCCAGCGCCCGGGTGAAGCCGACGACGCCGAACTTCGAGGCGCAGTAGGCGGTCGCGTCGCTCACCGCCTTGATGCCCAGGGTGGACGCCACGGTGACGACCGTGCCGCGCGAGCGTTCCAGGTAGGGGAGCGCGGCGCGGATCACCGCGGCCGTGCCGAACAGGTTCACCTTGACAACCCGCTCCCAGTCCTCCGTGGACACACCGGACAGTGGCCCGCAGGCGTCGGTGCCGGCGGCGGTGAAGACGCCGTCCAGGCCGCCCGCGCGCTCGGCGAGCTCCCGGACCGCGGCCTCGGTGGCGGCGGTGTCGGTCAGGTCGGCTTCCACGTACTCCGCCGGGTCTTCGGGGCGGACGCGGTCGAGGACGTACGGGGTGCCGCCCGCCTTGCGGACGGCGTCGACGGTGGCGGCGCCGAGGCCGGAGGCGCCACCGGTGATCAGGACGTTGCCGAGGGGTCGCATCGCACTCCTTCGGGGTCGGAGTCGGGGTCGGAGGGGTCAGGCACTGGCCGCCGCGGCGACCAGCCGGGAGGTCGAGTAGCCGGGCACGGTCGGGACGAGCACGACCTCGCCGCCGTGCCGTTCGACCACTTCGCGTTCGGGCAGGTCCGCGTCGGCGTAGTCGCCGCCCTTCACCCACACGTCCGGGCGCAGCTTCGCCAGGACGGCGGCCGGCGAGGGCTCGTCGAAGACCGCAACGGCGTCCACAAAGGACAGTGCGCTGAGCAGCCGGGCCCGGTCGCGGTCGCGGACCAGCGGACGGCCGGGCCCCTTCAGGCCCCGCACCGACGCGTCGGAATTGAGGCAGACGACGAGCGCGTCGCCGAGGGCGCGGGCCTGCCGCAGCAGGCTGACGTGCCCGGGGTGCAGCAGGTCGAAGCAACCGCCGGTGGCGATCAGCCGGCCGCCGGTTTCGCGGATCCGCTCGGCGAGGCCGAAGGCGTCGGTCGCCGGCTGCGGATCGGGCACCGGGCCGTCGTTCGTGGACAGCGCGGTGGCCCCGCCGGCGGCGACGAACCGGGCGGCCGCTTCGACCGCCGTCACCACGGCTTCGGTCGTGTCCGCCCCGCCGAGCAGGGCCGCCGTGGCCGCGGCGGCGAACCGGTCGCCCGCGCCGCAGGTGTCCGGCGCGGTGTGCCCCGGCGTCCGCGCCGCGGCGGGGATCGGGACGGTCGTTTCGCCGAGGCCGTCGGAGAGCACCGCACCACGGGACCCGACGGTCACCGCGACGGCGTCGGCGTGCCAGTGGCCGCGCAGCAGCTTGGCGAGCTCGGCCGGTTCCTCGTGCCCGGCCAGCACCGCGCGGGCCTCGGCGAGGTTCGGCGTGACCAGCCGCGCGCCGGGCACCGGCTGCGCGCCGCGGGGATGCGGGTCCCACACGACCGGGATCCGCTCGGCCACCTCCCGCAGGAGGCGGCGGACGCCCGGGTGGCGCGTCAGGCCGCGGCCGTAGTCGGCCACGAGGATCGCGCCGGCGTCTTCGAGGACTTCGTGCACCCGGGCGGGCAGCGGGTCGGTGGCCGCCGTGCCGTCACCGGAATCCAGGCGCAGCAACGACTGCCCGCCCGCGCGGACGCGGGTCTTGCACACCGTCGTGCCGCGCAGCGGCAGCGGCAGCACGGTGACGTCCGGTTCGAGCAGCCCGGTGAGCGCGTGGCCGCCTTCGTCGTCGCCGAGCGGCGTGACCAGCACGACCTCGCCGGCCGACCGCGCGGCGAGCAGCGCGGCCAGGCCGGCCCCGCCGGGACGGCGGCGCCGGGCCGTCAGGTCGACCACCGGCACCGGCGCCTCGGGGCACAGCCGCTCGGCGGTGCCTTCGGCGTCGACGTCCAGCAGCGTGTCGCCGAGGACGACCAGCGGCCTCACGCGGTCACTCCGAGCGCGTCGTCGAGGGCCGCGCAGAGGCCGTGGACCAGCACCAGGTGCATTTCCTGCACGGTCGCGACGGTCGGCGCCTCGACGGTGACAGCGTCGTCGCACAGGGCGGCGAGCGGATTGGGGGCCGGGCCGGTCAGCGCCCACGTCGTCACGCCGAGTTCGTGCGCGGCCTTGGCCGCGGCGACGACGTTCTGGCTGGTGCCGCTGGTGGACAGGCAGACCAGCACGTCACCCGGCCGCCCGTGCGCGCGCACCTGGCGGGCGAACACCTCGTGGTCGCCGTAGTCGTTGACGATCGCGGTGGTCGCGGACGTGTCCGCGTGCAGGGCGATGGCCGGCAACGGCCGCCGTTCGTGGCGGAACCGCCCGACGAGCTCGCCGGTCAGGTGCTGGGCTTCGGCGGCGCTGCCACCGTTGCCGCAGGCGAGCAGCTTGCCGCCGGCTTCGAACACGCCGGCGAGGTGCCGTCCCCACGCGGTTATCCTGTGGGCGGATTCGCGGGTCCGCTCGGCGGCTTCGGCCAACGCGGCGAGATGGTCTTCCATCACGGCACCTCCTTTTCCTCCGGCGACGCCGCGCCGGTTCGGGTGGTTCGGGGACGCCGGAGCACGAACGGCCCCAGCGCGAGCAGGTCGATCGGGGCGGAACCGAAACATTCGAGGGCGTCGCGGGGCGAGTCGACCATCGGGCGGCCCGCGGTGTTGAGGCTGGTGTTGATCACGACGGGCAGGCCGGTCCGGCGCTCGAAGGCGGCCAGCATCCGGGCCAGCACCGGGTTTTCGCGCTCCTCGACGGTCTGCACGCGGGCCGTGCCGTCGACGTGCGTGACGGCCGGGATGCGGTCGCGCCAGGCTTCGGCGACGTCGTGCACGAACAGCATGTACGGGCTCGGCAGCGGGCCGCGGGTGAAGATCTCGGCCGCCCGCTCGGCCCGCACCATCGGCGCCACCGGGCGGAACTGCTCGCGGCCCTTGACGTCGTTGAGCCGCTCGAGGTTCGCCTTGCGGCCCGGGTGGGCCAGCAGGGAGCGGTGCCCGAGCGCCCGCGGGCCGAATTCGGCGCGGCCCTGGAACCACGCGATGACCTCGTCGTCCGCCAGCGCTTCGGCCACGGTCTCGGCGAGGTCGTCCGGCCGCTCGTACGGCAGCTTCGCCTTGATGAGGATTTCCTCGAGCTCCTCGTCCGTCCACCCGCGACCGAGCCCGGCGTCGCCCATCGGCGTCCCGCGTTCCCCGGCTTCGGCGGCCAGCTGCAGGGCCGCGCCGAGCGCGGTACCCGCGTCCCCGGCGGCGGGCTGCACCCAGATCCGGTCGAACGGGCCTTCGGCGTGCAGGCGGGTGTTGGCGACGCAGTTGAGCGCGATCCCGCCCGCCATCGCCAGGTCGCGCTGCCCGGTGGCCTCGTGCAGCCAGTCCGCGAGTTCCAGCAGGATGTCCTCGAGGACTTTCTGGACGCTCGCGGCGAGATCGGCGTGGCGGCGCGTGAGTTCTTCGCCGGGTCCGCGACGCGGGGCGAGCGCGGCCAGGTCGACGCCGGAGGCGTGGAACCCGCCGTCGCCGGTCACGTGGACGTGCTCGCAGAGTTCGTCCAGGAACTCCGGCGTGCCGTAGGACGCCAGCGCCATGACCTTGTACTCGTCGCTGGACCGGGCGAAGCCGCAGTGCTCGGTGAGGTCTTCGTAGAGCAGGCCGAGCGAGTGCGGCAGCTTCTGCGCCGCCAGTTCCTTGAACCGGCCGTCGCGGTACTCACCGGCCAGATACGACGTGCTCTCGCCGCGTCCGTCGGCCACGAGCACGGCGCAGTCGCCGAAGGGCGCGGCGAGCGCGGCCGACGCGGCGTGCGCGACGTGGTGCCGGACGAACTTGACGATGCCCGGGTCCAGGCCGGGCAACGCGGACTTCAGGAACAGGGGCGCCCGCTTCGCGAACTCCGTCCGCAGCTCCTCGCCGCTCGGGTCGTGCCCGGGCAGGCCCGGCTCGACGAGCGCGGGGTCGTAGGAGTACCCGACGGCGTCGAGGTCCTTCGCGGACAGTCCCGCCTGAGCGAGGCACCAGGCGGCGGCCTGCGCGGGCTGTTCCCACGTGGAGAACGGCACCGCCTGCTTGCCGTGCTTGCGGCGGCTGAACCGCTCTTCTTCCGCCGCGGCGACGATCTCCCCGTCCACCACCAGCGCTGCGGCCGGGTCGTGGAAAACGGCGTTGATCCCGAGTATGCGCATCGACCTGCCTCTGGCGTTTCGGTGCGGACTCGTGAGGCCCGCTCTCGCCTATAGCGCTACCCGGCGAAGTCGTTGATAAACGATGGCGCGCAAAAGCCCTGGGCGTCGCTACTCAGCGCGACGGCGCCCGGCGGAACCACGCCGCAGTGCGACGGAGGCCGTCGTCCGCGTCGACCTTCGGTTCCCAGCCGAGGACGTCGCGGGCGAGAGCGATGTCGGGGCAGCGGCGCTGCGGGTCGTCGACGACGGCGTCGATGTTCTCGATGGGGGAGCCGGAGCCGGTGATGTCCTTGATCCGCTCGGCCACCTGACGGACGGTCAGCTCGTCCGGGTTGCCGATGTTCACCGGCCCGGGGTGGCCCGACCGCGCGAGCGCGAGCAGCCCGCGGACGGTGTCCTCGACGTAGCAGATGGACCGGGTCTGTTCGCCGGTGCCGGTGACCGTGATCGGCTCGCCCTTGAGCGCCTGGTCGAGGAAGGCGGGGATCATCCGGCCGTCGTGGGCGCGCATGCCGGGGCCGTAGGTGTTGAAGATCCGCGCGATCGCCGTGTCGACGCCGAATTCGCGGCGGTAGGCCGAGGTCAGCGCTTCGGCGTAGCGCTTGGCTTCGTCGTAGACACTGCGCGGCCCGATCGGGTTGACGTTGCCCCAGTACCGTTCGCGCTGCGGGTGTTCCAGGGGATCGCCGTAGACCTCGCTGGTGGAGGCGAGCACGAACCGGGCGCGAGTGCGGCGGGCCAGCTCCAGCGCGTTCTCGGTGCCGTGCGAGCCCGCGCGCAGCGTCTCGATCGGCAGGGCAAGGTAGTCGCGGGGCGAGGCGGCCGAAGCGAGGTGGAACACGACGTCGGCCGCGCAGCCCAGCGGCATCGGCTGCGTGACGTCGTGGCGCACGAACCGGAACCGCTCGTGGCGGCGCAGGTGGTCCAGGGTGTCCGCCGAGGACGTCGCGAGGTTGTCGACGGCGACCACCTCGACGTCCTCTTCGAGCAGCAGCTCGCACAGGTGGGCGCCGACGAAGCCGGCACCCCCGGTCACCACCGCACGTTCGAACCGCCTGGTCACTCCCGGATCCGTCATGCCGGAGCGGCTACCCGGCCCTGGTGGGCGCAAACCCGTGTAACGGCGCGGGCAGCGGGTAAGCGCCCCCACCATGCGAGTTCTGCTCACCGGTTGGGCCAGTTTTCTGCACGGGGAAGCGACGGCGGGTGACGTCCTGAGCCTGCGCGCGGCGGCGGCCGCGCTGGCGGAGGCCGGGATCGACCACCGCGTCGCGTGGAGCCCGGGCTTCCGGCCCGGCACCCTGCACCTGCCCGACGCGCCACCCGGCGACTTCACGCACGTCGTCTTCGCCTGCGGCCCGGTCCACGGGCCGCAGGTGCGCGCGCTGCACGAGCGCTACGCCTCCTGCCGCCGGATCGCGGTCGGTGTGTCCGTACCCGACGCCGGCGACCCGGCTGTGACGGGGTTCCACCGGGTTCTCCCGCGCGACGACGGTGTCACCGCCGAGCTCGACCTGTCACTGGGCGCGCCGGTGTCACCCACTCCGGTGCTGAGCGTGATCCTGGCGCCGCACCAGCCGGAATACGGCAACGCGGGACGGCACGGCGACGTCCACGAGGCACTGACCGGCTGGCTCGCCGGGCTGGACTGCGCCCGCGTGCCGCTGGACACGCGCCTGGCGCACGAGGACTGGGAGCGCTGCGCCACGCCGGACCAGTTCGCCGCTCTGGTGTCCAAAATGGACGCCGTGGTGACGACCCGGCTGCACGGCCTGGTCTTCGGGCTCAAGGCCGGGGTGCCGGTGCTCGCCGTGGACCCGGTGGCCGGCGGCGGGAAGGTGACCGCGCAGGGGAAGGCGCTGGACTGGCCGGTGGTGGCCGCCGAGGACGCCCACGACACCGCGTTGCTCGATGCGCGCCTGAAGTGGTGCCTGGCCGCGCCGGTGCGGCCGCCCGCGCACCCGGCTTCCCTGGCCGCGCTGGTGGACGAGCTGGCGGGGCCGCGGTGAGCGCGCGCACGACCGTCGTCATCGCCACCCGCAACCGCGCCACCGAGCTGGCGCGCACCCTCGCTCGGCTGTCCTCTTTGGACCCGCGGCCGCCGGTCATCGTGCTCGACAACGCGTCCGAGGACGACACGGCCGGGGTCGCGCGGCGGCACCCGAACGCGCGGGTGATCCGCCTGCCGCAGAACCTCGGCGCCGCCGCCCGCACCCTCGGCGTCATCGCGGCGGACACGCCGTACGTCGCCTTCAGCGACGACGACTCGTGGTGGGCACCGGACGCGCTGGCCGAAGCGGAGCGGATCTTCGACGAGCACCCGAGAACCGGCCTGCTCGCCGCGCGCACCCTGGTCGGCCCGGAATGCCGGGACGACCCGGTGACGCCCGAAATGGAGCGCAGCCCGCTGGGGCACCCGGACGGCGCGCCCGGGCCGCTGGTGCTCGGCTTCCTGGCCTGCTCGGCGATCGTGCGCCGCACGGCGTACCTGCAGGTGGGCGGCTTCAGCCCGCTGCTGCACTTCGGCGCGGAGGAACAACTGCTCGCCTACGACCTGGCCGCCCGCGGCTGGGAGGTCTGCTACGTCGGGCGCCTGCGCGCCCACCACCACCCGTCCCGGTCGCGGCCGCCGTCGTCGTGGCGCCGCCGGGCCGAACTGCGCAACCGGCTGCTCATCGCCGTGCTGCGCCGTCCGCCGCGGGTGTGCCGCCGCGAAGTGGCGCGGACGCTGGTGCGGGCACCCGGCGCCGTCCTCGGTGCGGTGCCGCGCCTGCCGCGTGCGCTGAGCTCCCGCCGCGTCCTGCCCGCCCACGTCGAACACCAGGCCCGGACTCTGGAAAGGACCGCCGAATGGCGCGAACCTCGGTCGTGATCATCACCTGCAACCGCCGCGAGCAGCTGCGCGAGACCCTGGACCACATGACGTCCTTGCCGGACGCCGCGCCCCTCTTCGTCGCCGACAACGGCTCCGCGGACGGCACGGCCGAGATGGTCGCGCGGGAGTTCCCGGGTGTCCGCCTGTTCCGGCTGGCGGAGAACCTCGGTGCGGTGGCGCGCAACATCGCGGTCGAGCAGGTGACGACCCCGTACGTGGCCTTCTGCGACGACGACACGACGTGGCAGCCGGGCGCGCTGACCCGGGCGGCCGACCTGCTGGACGCGTACCCGGGGCTGGGCTCGGTGACCGGACGCTGCCTGGTCGAGCCCGGCCTGGCCGAGGACCCGATCACGCCGGAGCTGCGCGAGTCGCCGGTGCCCGGGCCGGACTGGCTGCCGGGGCCGGCGCTGCTCGGCGTCATGGCGGGCCTGACGACGGTGCGCGTCAGCGCGTTCCGCGAGGTCGGCGGCTTCTCGACTCGGATGTGGCTCGGCGGCGAGGAGGAGCTGTTCGCGCTGGACCTCGCCGCGCGCGGGTGGTGGATGTGCTGGGCGGAGGACGTCGTCATCCACCACGCGCCGTCGAAGCTGCGCGACCCGCGCCACCGCCGCCGCCTGGGCATCCGCAATACACTGTGGACACTGCTCCTGCGCCGCCCCTGGCCGGCGGTCCTCCGCCGCGGCCGGGACGTGCTGCGCACCGCGCCGCGCGATGCCACCACCGCGGCGGCCCTGCTGGACGTGGCCCGCGGCCTGCCGTGGGTGCTGCGGGACCGCCGCGTGGTGCCGGCGCACGTCGAGCACGGGTTGCGCCTGCTGGAAGCCCCGCAGCGGGAATCGAAGGCACGCCGCTACGTGGGCTGAAAGTCCGGGTTGCCCGAATTTCGGAAGCCGCGGAATAATGTCGATTTCGATCTCCCCGGCAACATCAATTTCCGGGCGCAATTGCGGAGAAGCCCCGGCTCGGCTCGCCCTGCCAGAATATTGGCGACTGTGGCGGTGCCGAGCGGAGGAAGTCCGATGCAATTCACCATGACTGAGCTGCTCGATCTTCTTTTCTCGCTCACCGGCGAAGCCGAGGCGCCGGACCGCCCGGCAGAGGAGCTCGCCGACCTGGAGTTCGCCGAACTCGGCATCGACTCGCTCGCCCTCTTCAACGCCCTGCACCGGATTGAGCAAAAACACGGTGTCGAGCTTCCCGCCGACATCGTCATCGAGCTCGAAACTCCGCGCGATCTTTTCGACGAAGTCGTCCGGCAGCTCGCCATCGTCGCCTGAGCCCGGGCCACGGTCTGCCACAGCTACGGAAAGGCGTCGACGTGTGCGGTGTGCTCGGCTGGGTGGACTTCGAAAGCGATCTCACCCGTGAGTCCGCGACCCTGCGGGCCATGCTGGCCACGCTGGCCGACCGGGGGCCGGACGACGAGGGGCTGTGGACGGGACGGCACGCCGCTCTCGGCCACCGGCGGCTCGCCGTCATCGACCCCCAGGGCGGCCGGCAACCGATGGTGGCGTCCCTCGGCGGCCGTGCACCGGTGGTGCTCACCTTCTCGGGAGAGGTCTACAACTACCGAGAGCTGCGCGAGCACCTGGTCTCCCGCGGACACTCGTTCCGGACCAGGACGGACACCGAGGTCGTGCTGCACGCCTACCTCGAGTGGGGTGCCGGGTTCGCCTCCCACCTGAACGGCATGTTCGCGCTGGCGGTCTGGGACACGGCGAACGAAGAGCTGCTGCTCGTGCGGGATCGCCTGGGCATCAAGCCGCTGTTCTACTTCCCGACGCGTCACGGCGTGCTGTTCGGCTCCGAACCGAAGGCGATCCTGGCCAACCCGGCCGTGCCCAGGCGGGTGAACGCCGAGGGGCTGCGGGAGATCCTGGACATGGTCAAGACCCCGGAGGTGTCGGTCTTCGCCGGCATGCACGAGGTCCGTCCGGGTGGGATCGTCCGCGTCCGGCGCGGCGGTCTCCGGAAGTCGGCCTACTGGCGCCTGGAGGCCCGCGAGCACCCCGACGACCTGGACACCACGGTCGCGCACGTCCGCGGCCTGCTCGAGGACACGGTGGCCAGGCAGCTCGTCAGCGACGTCCCGCTCTGCGCACTCCTGTCCGGCGGCCTCGACTCGTCGGCCGTCACCGCCATGGCCGCCGCAACGCTTTCCCGCGCCGGCGCGGGCCCGGTGCACTCGTTCTCGGTCGACTTCCTCGCGCGGGACTCGGGTTTCCAGCCGGACGCCGTCCGCGGCGTCCCGGACGCGCCCTTCGCGCGAGCCCTGGCCGCGCACGTCGGTGCCCGGCACCGCGAGATCCGCCTGGACACCTCGGAGCTCACCGCGCCCGCGGTGCGCGACGCGGTCCTGCACGCCGTCGACACGCCACCCGCGTTCTGGGGCGACATGTGGCCCTCGCTCTACCTGCTCTTCCGCTCGTTGCGGGAGAACTCGACGGTCGTGCTCTCCGGCGAGGGCGCGGACGAGCTCTTCGGCGGGTACCGCTGGTTCAGCAACCCCCGCGCCGTCGGCGCCGAGACCTTTCCGTGGCTCACCTCCGGTTCCTCCCGGTATTTCGGCGGCGACGGCCTGTTCGCCCCGGAAGTGCTGGCGGAACTGGACCTCCCGGGTGCCCGGCGCGCCCGCTACGCCGACGCCCTCGCCGAGGTCCCGGCGCTGCCCGGCGAACCGCGGCACGAACGCCGGATGCGCGAGATCACCTACCTGAACCTGACCCGCTTCATGCAGACTCTGCTGGACCGCAAGGACCGGATGAGCATGGCGGTCGGCCTCGAGGTCCGCGTCCCGTTCTGCGATCACCGCCTGGTCGAGTACGTCTTCAACGTGCCATGGCGGATGCGCTCGTTCGACGGACGCGAGAAGAGCCTGCTGCGGGCGGCCACCGCCGACCTGCTTCCGCCCGCGATCCTCGACCGCCGCAAGACGCCGTACCCTGCCACCCAGGACCCGGCGTACGAGAAGTCCTTGCGCCTCGAACTGGCCGACGTGGCGGCGGATCCCGCATCGCCCGTGATGCGGCTCCTGGCCCGCGACAAGGTGGAGAAACTGGTGAACCGCCCCCTCGGCGAGTACAGCATGCCCTACGACCGCGGAAGCCTGGAACTGGCGCTGTGGTTCGACCGCTGGCTGCGCGACTACGACGTCACCCTGGATCTCTAGGCCTGTCCCGCTCCCACCCCACCACCGAACGCCGCGCCGAAGGAGCACCGACGATGAAGCTGTACCAGGACTGGGACCAGGGTCTGCTGCACCGCCGCACCAGGGCGGCGAAGATCGTGGCCGAGTACAACGCCGCCTATGGCAGCGATCTCGAGGAGCGCAGCGACATTCTGCGCCCGCTGTTCAAGCACCTGGGCCGGGGAGTCCACTTCGACCAGACGCTGCGGTGCGAGTTCGGCGACGGGATCAGCGTGGGCGACGGCGTCATCGTGGGCCCCGACTGCATCCTCTACGACGGCGGCACCATCACGATCGGGAACAACTGCCTCATCGGTCCCCGCGTCGGCATCTACACGTCGAACCACGCGACCGACGCCGCCGAGCGCGTCGCGGGCGGGTGCTGGGACCTGCCCGTGCGGATCGGCGACCGCGTGTGGCTGGGCGGCGGTGTGACCGTCAACCCCGGTTCGGTCATCGGTTCCGACACCGTCATCGCCTCCGGGAGCGTGGTGCGCGGCCGCATCCCCTCCGGCGTCATCGCCTCCGGCTTCCCCGCGAAGGTGGTGCGCGAGATCACCGAAGCCGACAAGACCGGCTTCACCGGCTGACCCGACGATCCCGGGTCAGCGGGCGTTGGCGGTGATCGCCGTCTGCGGGACCAGCTTGTGGTAGGCGCGCAGCGTGTCGGCGGCGACGCGGTCCCACGAATACCGGGCCACCGCGCGGTCGTGGCCCGCGGTGCCGTAGGCGTGGCAGAGCGCCGGGTCGTCGATCAGCCGGCGGACGCGGGAGGCGAGTTCCTTCGGCTGGTGCGGGCGGACCAGCAGCCCGGTGACGCCGTCGACGACGGTGTCGGTCAGGCCGCCCACCGCGGCCGCGACCACCGGGACGCCGCAGGCCATCGCCTCCAGGGGCACGATCCCGAACGGCTCGTACCACGGCGTGCACACCACGGCGTCGGCCGAGCGCAGCAGCGCCGGCATGTCCTCCCGCGACACCTGGCCGGGCCAGCGGACGCGGTCGCCGACGCCGAGCTTCTCGGCCAGCCGGCGCAGCCGGCCCGCCTCGGGGTCCTGGGACAGCTTGCCCCGTTCCGGGCCGCCGGCGATGACGAGCTCGGTGTCCGGCAGCTGGGCGAGCGCGGTGATCGCGATGTCGAACCCCTTGCGCGGGACGAGCCGGCCCACGGCGACCAGCCGGTGCGGCAGCCGTCGGCGCGCGATCGGCCCGTCGGGGGAGAACCGGCCGAGGTCGACGCCACAGGGGACGATCGAGATCCGCGACCGCGGCACACCGAGGCGGGACAGCTCGAAGACCTCGTCGGAGCAGGTGGCGATCACCCGTCCGGCCTGGCGGCCGATGATCCGCTCCAGCCGGATGCGGTCGGCCGGGCTGGTGTCCTTGTCGCCCTGGTAGCGCCGCTTCACCACGCCCAGGGCGTGGAAGGTCTGGGCCACCGGCGTCCCGGTCGCGCTCGCGGCCAGTGACGTCGCGAGGCCGGACATCCAGAAGTGCGCGTGCGCCAGGTCCGGGCGATCGAGCGCCCACTGGTCGCGCAGGAAGCTGCCGAACTCGCCCATGTAGGGCAGGAGGTGGTCCTTCGGCTCCTTGCGCGGCGGCCCGGCCGGCACGTGCACGACCCGGTAGCCCTGCGGCGTCCGCACCTCCGGCGGCTCGTCGCGGCTCTCCCGTCGCGTGTAGACCGTGACGTCGTGCCCGGCGCGCACCAGCGCGGCCGACAGCTCCGCGACGTGCACGTTCTGGCCGCCGGCGTCGGCTTCGCCCAGCGCGGCGAGGGGGTTGGCGTGCTCGGAGACCATCGCGATCTTCATCGGTGAGGCGTTCCCTTCGAGGTTCAACGGGCCGTCTCGGCGAGGAGGTGGTCCCAAGCGGTCAGGAAGGCGTCCAGGCCGTAGTGCTTCAAGGCGTGTTCGCGGGCGTTCTTGCCGGCGAGCGCGGCGAAGTCGGGCTCGTGCAGCAGCTCGCGGAAACCCCGGGCCAGCACGGCGACGTCGGTGGAGAGGACGCCGGCGTCGGCCGGCACCGCCTCGACGGCCTCGGTGGCGGCGAAGACGACGACCGGCATCGCCAGGTGCATCGCCTCCAAAAGGGACAGCCCGAGCGACGTCCACCGGGCGGTGTGCAGGTAGACGCGGCGGCGGGCGATCTCGTCGTGCAGCTTCGGCGCCGGGACGTCACCCAGGCCGCGCAGCGGCGCGCCGAGCTCCGCGGTCCCCATGCCGAAGACGTCGACCGGGGCGGCCTCGGCGAGCGTGCCCAGCAGGTCGGCGCCGGTGACGCGCTCCCGCCGCACCGGCTCGTTGATCATCGACACGCCGGCGGCGAGCTCGCCGGTGTAGCGCGGCCCCGGATCGGGGATGCCGTGCGGCACGACGGTCACCGGTGCGCGGCCGCAGTCCCACATCGCCGCGTTGAAGTGGGTCACGTGCGCGACGGTGATGTCCGGCCGGCCGGCGAGGGGGTGTTCGCTGGACGCGGCGTACGGCCGGGGCGCGTTGTGTTCCACGTAGACGGCCGGCACGCCCAGCCGCGCGGCGAACTCCAGCTCCTCCGGGCGTTGCAGGACGACGACGTCGGGCTCGGCCCCGGCCAGCCGGTCCAGCGGAACCTCGGTCACCGACGGCCAGTTCCGCCCCGCCTTGCCGAGGCCCCACGGCGCACCGTCGGGTGACACGGGCAGGAGGTAGTCGTGGCGGCCGCGGACGAAAGCGTCGGTCCACGAGCCGTGCACGTGCCAGAGCAGTACTCTCAGGCGCCGGGATCCGGGATCGGTCATGACTCCTGATTTCCCGGAGATCGGCCGTTAAACGTCCGGCCGGACGGGGTACCCGGCCCCGGACGGGCGTGCGCGACGAAGGGACATCCATGCGCTTCACCCCACGGGGCACCCGGTTCTTCGACCTCCTCGCCGACGCGGCGAAGAACCTCGTCACGGCGACCGCCCTGCTCAGGGAACTCGTGGCCGCCGACCCGGCCGACCGGGAACCGATCGCGAAACGCCTGCACGAGGTCGAGCACCAGGGCGACGAGCTGACCCACACGATCATGGTGGAGCTCAACAGCTCGTTCGTGACCCCGTTCGACCGCGAAGACATCCAGGCCCTCGCCGCCAAGATCGACGACGTGCTGGACTTCATGGACACCGCGGCGGACCTGGCCGTGCTCTACCGCATCGGCACCTTCCCGCCGGGCACCGACGTGCTGATGCGGGTGCTCTGCCGCGCCGCCGAGCTGACGGCGTCGTCGATGCCCGGCCTGGCCAAGGTGGGCGACCTCGAGCCGTTCTGGATCGAGATCAACGAGCTGGAGAACGAGGCCGACCGCGTCTACCGGCGGATCCTGGCCCACCTGTTCGAGCCGGGCGGCGACGCCCTCGAGGTGCTGAAGACCAAGGAGGTCGTCGAGCAGTTCGAGCTGGCCGCCGACGCGTTCGAGCACCTGGCCGACGTGGTGCAGACCATCGCGGTCAAGGAGTCCTGAGTGACGGGGACCGCCGCCCTGGTCACCGTGATCGTGCTGACGCTCGTCTTCGACTACACCAACGGGTTCCACGACGCGGCCAACGCCATCGCCAGCGCGGTGTCGACCCGGGCGCTGACCCTGCGCGCCGCGCTCGTGCTGGCCGCGGTGATGAACCTGGCGGGCGCGCTGCTGTCGACCGGCATCGCCGCGACGGTGGCCAAGGGCATCATCGACGTCCCGGTGGGGCCGGACGCGCTCACCGTGGTGTTCGCCGCGCTGGCCGGGGCCATCACCTGGAACCTGATCACCTGGTACTTCGGGCTCCCGTCGTCGTCCTCGCACTCGCTGATCGGCGGCATGGTCGGCGCGGCGCTCGCCGCCGCGAGCACCGTGCACTGGTCGGGGATCGGCGAGAAGGTGCTGATCCCGATGGTCGCCTCACCGCTGCTCGGGCTGGGGCTGGGCTACCTCGCGATGGTCGCCGCGCTGTGGCTGCTGCGGCGGGCCAACCCGCACCGCAGCGGCCGGGTGTTCCGCCGGTTCCAGATCGTCTCCGCGTCGGCGCTCGCGCTCGGCCACGGCCTGCAGGACGCCCAGAAGGGCATGGGCGTGATCGTCCTGGCGCTGGTGGCGGCCGGGCAGCAGCAGTCGTTCGACGTCCCGCTGTGGGTGACCCTGGCCTGCGCCGGGGCCTTGTCGCTGGGCACCTATTCGGGTGGCCTGCGGATCATGCGGACGCTCGGCAGGCGGGTGTTCCCGCTCGACCCGCCGCACGGGTTCGTCGCGGAGTCGGTGGCGTCGTCGGTGTTGTACGTGACGGCGTTCGCGGTGAAGGCGCCGATCTCGACCACGCACGTCATCACGGCGGCGATCATGGGCGTCGGCGCGACCAAGCGGCTTTCGGCGGTCCGCTGGGGCATCGCGCGCGACATCGTCATGGGCTGGGTGCTGACCTTCCCGGCCGCCGCCGCGGTGGCCGCCGCCGTGTACCTGGTGGCCGACCTGCTCACCTGAGTTTGGCTCCCGCCACTCCCGGGAAGCCGGGGCGGAGACCCCCGTCCGCGGAAAGGGAGAGCCATGAAGGCAGTGACCTGGCACGGCAAACGCGACGTCCGCGTCGAGGAGGTGCCGGACCCGAAGATCGAAGAGGCGACCGACGCCGTCGTGCGGATCACCTCGACCGGGATCTGCGGCTCCGACCTGCACCTGTACGAGGTGCTGGGCGCGTTCATGACCGAGGGCGACATCCTCGGCCACGAGCCGATGGGCGTGGTCGAGGAGGTCGGCCCGGAGGTCACGAACCTCAAGCCGGGCGACCGCGTCGTGGTCCCGTTCAACATCTCCTGCGGCCACTGCTGGATGTGCGAGCGCGGCCTGCAGTCGCAGTGCGAGACGACCCAGGTCCGGGAACAGGGCAAGGGTGCCGCGCTGCTGGGCTACACGAAGCTCTACGGCCAGGTCCCCGGCGGCCAGGCCGAGTACCTGCGCGTCCCGCAGGCCCACTACGGGCCGATCAAGGTCCCGGACGGCCCGCCGGACGAGCGGTTCGTCTACCTGTCCGACGTCGTCCCGACCGCCTGGCAGGCCGTCGAGTACGCGAACGTCCCCGACGGCGGCACGGTCGTCGTCTTCGGCCTCGGCCCGATCGGGCAGATGTCCTGCCGGATCGCCCGGCACCGCGGGGCCGGCCAGGTGATCGGCGTCGACCTGGTGCCCGAGCGCCTCGCCCGCGCCCGGGAGCACGGCGCCACCGCGCTCGACACGCGGGACCACAAGGAAATCGGCGACTCGATCCGCCAGCTGACCCACGGGCGCGGTGCGGACTCGGTGATCGACGCGGTCGGCATGGAGGCGCACGGCGCCCCGGTCGGCAAGCTCGCGCACACCCTCGTCGGGCTGCTGCCGCAGCCGCTGGGCGAGAAGATCACCGAGAAGGCCGGGATCGACCGGCTGAGCGTGCTCTACGCCGCCATCGACAGCGTCCGCCGCGGCGGCACGATCTCGCTGTCCGGCGTCTACGGCGGGATGGTCGACCCGATGCCGATGATGGAGCTGTTCGACAAGCAGATCCAGCTGCGGATGGGCCAGGCCAACGTCCGGCACTGGCTGGACGACGTCATGCCGGTGCTCACCGGCGACGGCGACCCGCTCGGCGTCGAAGGCTTCGCCACGCACAAGCTGCCGCTGGAAGACGCGCCGCGGGCGTACGAGATCTTCCAGAAGAAGCTCGACGGCGCCCAGAAGATCCTGCTGCAGCCGTAACCCCCGGGAGGGAACTGACTCTTGCGAGCCGTCACCTCGCTGCCGTGCGAAATCACCGAGGAAGACCACGTCCGGATCCCGATGTCCGGCGGGACCGTGCTGTCCGCCCGCATCTGGCGGCCGGTCTCGTCGGACACCGAGCCGGTGCCGGCGATCCTCGAATACATCCCCTACCGCAAGCGCGACCTCACCGCGCCCCGCGATTCGATCCACCACCCCTACCTCGCCGGGCACGGGTACGCCTGCGTGCGCGTGGACATCCGCGGCACCGGCGAGTCCGAGGGCGTCCTGGCCGACGAGTACCTCGAACGCGAGCAGCTCGACGCCGAAGAAGTCCTCGAATGGATCGCCGGGCAGCCGTGGTGCACCGGCGACACCGGGATGATGGGGATCTCCTGGGGCGCGTTCGCCGCGTTGCAGGTCGCGGCCCGTAAACCGCCGAGCCTGCGCGCGATCGTGATCTCGTCGTTCACCGACGACCGCTTCGCCGACGACATGCACTACATGGGCGGCTGCCTGCTCTCGGACAACGTCGCCGAGTCCGGCACGATGTTCGCCTACGCCACGCTGCCGCCCGATCCGGCGGTCGTCGGCGAGCGGTGGCGGGAAATGTGGCTGGAACGCCTCGAAAACTGCAGCCTGTGGATCGAGAACTGGCTCGGGCACCAGCGCCGCGACGACTACTGGCGGCACGCGTCGGTGTCGGAGAACTACACCGACGTCCAGGTCCCGGTGCTGGCCTCCAGCGGCTGGGCGGACGGCTACTCCAACGCCGTGATCCGGTTGCTGGCCCACCTCGACGTGCCCCGGCGCGGGCTGATCGGCCCGTGGTCGCACAAGTACCCGCACCTCGGCGAGCCCGGGCCGGCGATCGGCTACCTCCAGGAGGTCGTGCAGTGGTGGGACCACTGGCTGCGCGGCGAGGAGAACGGCGCCATGGACGGCCCGATGCTGCGCACCTGGATGCAGGAGAGCGTGCCGCCGTCGACGTCCTACGAGGACCGGCCCGGCCGCTGGGTCGGGGAGGCCACCTGGCCGTCGCCGCACGTCGAGGCGCAGGAACTGCCGCTGGCCCGGCACCGCCTCGCGCGGCCGGGCGAGGACGTCGCCGACGAAGCCCTGACCGTGTCTTCGCCGCTGTCGGTCGGGCAGTTCTCCGGCAAGTGGGCGTCCTACAGCGCCCCGCCGGACCTGCCCTACGACCAGCGTGAAGAGGATGGCGGGTCGCTGGTGTTCGACACCGACGTGCTCACCGAGCGCTGCGAGATCCTCGGTTCGCCGAAGGTGCGGCTGGAGGTCTCGGCCGACCAGCCGGTGGCGATGATCGCGGCGCGGATTTCGGACGTCGCGCCGGACGGGCGGGCCACCCGCGTCACCTACGGGCTGCTCAACCTGACCCACCGCGACGGCCACGACGAGCCGGCGCCGATGGAGCCGGGGGAGCGGTGCGCGGTCGAGATCGAGCTGAACGCGGTGGCGCAGGCGTTCCCGGCCGGGCACCGGATCCGGCTTTCGCTGTCCACGTCGTACTGGCCGCTGGCCTGGCCGCCGCCCACGCCGGTGCTGTTGAGTGTCCACACCGGACAGAGCGCGCTGGAGCTGCCGGTGCGCCCGGTCGCCGAGCCGGACGAGCTGCCGGCCCGGCCGTTCGGCGAACCCGAAGGCGCGCCGCCGATGGCCGTGACGGCCGTGACGCCGGGGGAGCAGCGCTGGACCGTCTCGCGGGACCTCGTCGACTACCAGTCGGCGCTGGACATCGTGAAGGACGCGGGAACCGTCCGATACGACGACCTCGACCTGGAGGTGACCCGGGACGTCCGCGAGCGGTACAGCTGGGTCGCCGACGACTTCTGCTCGCCGGTGGCGGAGGCCGCGTGGGACGTCACGTTCGCGCGCGGCGACTGGGTGGCGCGCAGCGAGACCCGCACCCGGGTGTCCTGCACGGATACCGAGTTCGTCGTCGACGCGCAGCTCGACGGCTACGACGGCGCGCGGCGGATCGTTTCGCGGAACTGGCACCGGCGGATTCCGCGTGACCTCGTCTGAGTTTTACGACCGCGACACGGGGTAAGCCTTCCGGGTGCGCATCGTGATCACCGGAGCCACCGGGAACGTCGGAACGGCCCTGCTGAACGCGCTCGAGCCCGGCCACGACGTGGTCGGGCTCGCGCGGCGGCTGCCGGACACGACCGTCGAACCGTACCGCCGGGCGGGCTGGCGGGCCGTCGACGTCGGCCTGCCCGGCGCGGAGGAGGAGCTGGCGGAGGTGTTCGCGGGTGCGGACGCCGTCGTGCACCTGGCGTGGGCGATCTCGCCGGTGCGCGGGGACCCGCCGATGTGGCGCACCAACGACCACGGCACCCGGCACGTGCTCGCCGCGGCGGCGGCCGCCGGGGTGCCGCGCCTGGTCGCCGCCTCGTCCGTGGCCGCCTACGGGCCGGCGCCGCGCTGGGAGAAGGTGGCCGAAGATTTCCCGTGCGAGGGGATCCCCGGCAGTGCCTACAGCCGGGGCAAGGCGGCGCTGGAAACCCTGCTGGACCGGTTCGTAGAGAAGTACCCGCAGGTCAAGGTGGCGCGGATCCGGCCGTGCGCGATCCTGCACCGGGAAGCGGCGGGGGAGTTCGCGCGCTGGCTGCTCGGCCCGGCAGTGCCCGCCCATCTCGTCGGCGGGCGGCGGCTGCCGGTTCCGCTGTGGACGGACCTGCGGGCGCAGATCGTGCACACCACCGACGTCGCCGAAGCGATCCGGCTGATCCTCGACCGCGTTTTCGCGGGTGCGGTCAACCTCGCCGCGCGAGAGGTGCTGGACGCCGACGCGCTGGCCGGTGTCCTGGGTGGTCCCCGCGTACCGGTGCCGAAGCCGGTGGTGCGGTTCGCGACCCGGGCGGCCTGGCTGGGCGGGGTCCTGCCGGTGCACCCCGGCTGGCTCGAGCTGGCCGATCGCGCCGCGCTCGCCGACACCACGCTGGCGGAGACCGCGCTGGGCTGGCAACCTCGGTATGACGCCGCGGCCGCGCTCGCCGACCTGGTCACCGGGCTCCGGTCGGGCGCGGGTGCGGCGAGCCCGCCTTTGGCCCCGCCGCGCCGCGACGGGGTCCTGGCCAGGCTCCGCTCGCTCACCCGGGTCGGGCCGAGCCACCAGTCGCAAGCCTGAGGCAACCGGGAGGCCGGAGTGAGTACGGAAGCCGTCGACGCGGTGGTGATCGGCGCCGGGCACAACGGCCTGGTGGCGGCGAACCTCCTGGCCGACGCGGGCTGGTCGGTGCTCGTGCTGGAGGCGACCGAGCACGCCGGCGGGGCGGTCCGCACCGCGGAGGTCACCGAGCCGGGCTTCCGCAACGACCTCTTCAGCGCGTTCTACCCGATGAGCGCGGTGTCGCCGGTGATGCGGGGCCTGCACCTGGAAGAACACGGCCTGCGCTGGCGGCACGCGCCCGACGTCCTGGCGCACGTGCTGCCCGACGACCGGTGCGCGCTGCTGTCCCGCGACCTCGACCGCACGGCGGCGTCGGTCGAGGAGTTCGGAACCGGCGACGGCGCGGCCTGGCGGCAGCTGTTCGCGCAGTGGCAGGAGATCCGGGAGCCGCTGCTCGACGCGTTGTTCACGCCGTTCCCGCCGGTCCGCCCGGCACTGAAGCTGCTGCGCCGCACCGGGACGGGCGACGCGCTGCGCCTGGCGCGCATGCTGACGCTGCCCGCGCGCCGGTTCGGCGACGAGCTGTTCGACGGCGAAGGCGCCAAGCTTCTCGTGGCGGGGAACTCCGCGCACAGCGACCTTTCGGTCGACAACGCGGCCAGCGCGGTCTTCGGCTGGCTGCTCGCGATGATCGGGCAGGACGAGGGGTTCCCGGTCCCCGAAGGCGGCGCCGGCGAACTGGCCGCGGCGCTCGTCCGGCGGCTGGAGTCCCGCGGCGGTTCCGTCCACTGTGGACGTCCGGTGCGTTCGGTCCTCGTCGGCGGCGGGCGGGCGCTGGGCGTGCGGGACGCGGCCGGCGCCCCGGTCCGGGCGCGCAAGGCCGTGCTCGCCGACGTGCCGGCGCCGGTGCTGTACCGCGACCTGGTGGGGGAGGAGTGGCTGCCGTCCCGGCTGGTCGCCGACCTCGGCAAATTCGAGTGGGACAGCGCGACGGTGAAGGTGGACTGGGCGCTGTCCGGCCCGATCCCGTGGACGGCGGAGGCGGCCCGCGGCGCGGGCACGATCCACCTCGGGGCGGACCTCGACGGGCTGTCCGCGTTCGGCGGCGAGCTGGCCAGAGGACGGACGCCGCGTCGGCCGTTCCTGCTGGTGGGCCAGATGACGACGACCGATCCGACGCGGTCCCCGGCCGGAACGGAAGCCGCGTGGGCGTACACGCACGTGCCGCGCGGCACGGTGGAGAACCGCCCCACCCTGGAGCGGCGGGCGAAGCGGATCGAGGAGACGATCGAGGCGCACGCGCCGGGGTTCACCGGCCTGATCAAGGCCCGCTACTGCCAAGGACCGGTGGAACTGCAGGGCCACAACCCGGGCCTGGTGGGCGGCGCGGTCAACGGCGGCACGACGGCGATCCACCAGCAGCTGTTCTTCCGCCCGGTGCCCGGCACGGGCCGCGCGGACACCCCGGTGGACCGCCTGTTCCTGGCGGGCGCGTCGGCCCACCCCGGCGGCGCGGTCCACGGCGGCCCGGGCTCGAACGCGGCCCGCGCGGCCCTGGCCAGGTCCGGCGGCCTGGGCGGCGGCTACGCGGCGGTGATCCGGGCGGCCCACCGCGCGATCTACGGCTGACCCCGCTCGCGCACCCCGGCGCCCCGGCCCGCGCCGTGTCGCCCCTCCAATCACGCGTGATGCCCCTCCAGACACGCGAGCCGACCCTCCGGACACGTGAGTCGACCTTCCAGGTACGCGAGCCGACCCTCCGGACACGTGAGCCGACCCTCCGGACACGTGAGCCGACCTTCCAGACACGCGAGCCGACCTTCCAGGTACGCGTGTCGACCGTCCCGGCACGTGGGCCGACCGTCCGGGGCCGTCCGGATCGAGCGGTTCGCTACGGGCTCGGATGGCCGTGCCTGGCGCGGGCGTGCTTGCCCGTCGCCAAGTCCGCCAGCCTGGCCAGGGACTCCGTGTTGCGGGGCTTGGCGATCAGCGCCTGCACCGCCTCCGGGAGCACCTTGCCGGGCCCGCGGATGATGTGCTCGGTCATCCGGACCAGCGTCTGCCCGTCGCCGTGCGGGACGAGCGTCAGGCCCACCGCGGCGGCGCCCAGGGGCCAGCCGCGGGCTTCCAGGGACAACGACAAGCCCGGTTCGACCGCGCGGACCACCGTCACGTCCTGGATGTGCACCGGCCACGGGCCGACGCTGTGGTGGATGCGGGACCCCACCGCGGGCCAGTCCTCGTCGACGTCGCGGATGTGGGAGCTGCCCACCACCCAGCCGGCGTAGAGCCAGCCGTCGGCGAGCACCGCGTACACGGCGTCGGGCGGTACGTCGATCACGCGGCTGACCTCGGGCACGGCTTCCTCCTGGTTCGGGTGACGAAACAGGCATACCCACTCCCGGACGGGGTATGCCCGCCGGGACGGAGCAGGAGGTGTGCTGGTGGCCAGACACGGGAAAGAACCCGAAGGACCGGGCGAGCTGTCGAAGCGGTCTTGGGGTGCGGCGCTCAAACGGACGTTCAAGCAGTTCAACCGGGACAACCTCACCGACTGGGCCGCGGCGCTCACGTACTACGGCGTGCTGTCGCTGTTCCCGGGCATCATCGTGCTCACCGCGATCCTCGGCCTGCTCGGCCCGGACAAGATCCAGGTGGTGATCGACAACGTCAACCAGGTCGTCCCCGGCCAGGGCAAGGACATCCTCGTCGGCGCGATCAAGGAGCTGACGGGCTCGCGCAGCCTGGCCGGCCCGCTGGCGATCATCGGCCTGCTGGGCGCGCTGTGGTCGGCTTCGGGCTACATCGGCGCGTTCATGCGGGCGTCGAACGCGATCTACGGCATGCCGGAGGGGCGGCCGGTGTGGAAGACGATCCCGCTGCGGGTCGTGTTGACGATCGGGATCGTGGTGCTGCTGGCGGCGTGCGCGCTGGGCGTGGTGGCGACGGGCTCGGTGGCCCGCCGGATCGGCGACCTGATCGGCCTCGGCTCGACCGGCGTGCTGGTGTGGGAGATCGCGAAGTGGCCGGTGATCGCGCTGCTGGTGAGCCTGGCGTTCGCGTTGCTGTACTGGGTGGGCCCGAACGTGCGGCTGCCGGGGTTCAAGTGGCTGACCCCGGGCGGGTTGCTGGCGGTGGTGCTGTGGGTGCTGGCTTCGGCCGGCTTCGCGCTGTACGTCGCGAATTTCGGTTCCTAC
This sequence comes from Amycolatopsis sp. NPDC005003, assembly GCF_053600695.1. Lineage (NCBI taxonomy): Bacteria > Bacillati > Actinomycetota > Actinomycetes > Pseudonocardiales > Pseudonocardiaceae > Amycolatopsis > Amycolatopsis sp. NPDC005003. Next base: position 42,204 of record NZ_JBSGAI010000052.1, read on the forward strand.
AACAAGACCTACGGTTCGCTGGCCGGGGTGATCGCGTTCCTTGTATGGTTGTGGATCTCCAATCTGGCGATCCTGCTGGGGGCCGAGCTGGACGCGGAGCTGGCCCGCGGCCGCACGATCGAGGCGGGGCACGAGGACGACCAGGAGGAGCCGTTCCTGCCGCCGCGGGACACGAAGGCGATGGACGAAGACGAAGCCGCGGCGGTGGCGGAGTCGGAACGGACGTGAGCGGATGCCCTGCCGGATCACCGAACTGGTGCTGGACTGCCACGACCCGGACCGCCTGGCGGAGTTCTGGTGCGCGGTCCTGGGTTACGAGGTGATCGGCCACGAGCCGGACGGCCTGGAACTGGGCCTGCCGGGAACTGCTTTCGGTGAAGGGCCGGTGACGCTGATCCTGGCCCGCACGGACCACCCCCGCCGAGGCAAACTCCCGCTGCACCTCGACGTGAGCCCGGCGGGGGTGGACCAGGAGACGGAACTGGCCCGCCTGACGGCATTGGGCGCGCGGCCGGCGGACGTCGGCCAGACCGGCGAGGAGTCGTGGGTGGTGCTGCAGGACCCGGAGGGCAACGAGTTCTGCTTGCTGCGCAAGGATGTGGGCAAGGCCTGATCCCGCCGCCGAGACACAAGCGCCCCAAGGCCGCCTTGGGTCGCATCTCCGGCTGCCGGCGCGGCTCTCAGCGGTCGTCGGCCGCGCAGCGGCGCCACTGCACCGCGTCCCCCGCCCGGTCGGCGTGCCACACCGGCGCCGCCTCCGGTTCCCACGTCGGGACCAGGTGGTCCGTCACGATCCGGCCTCGGGCCACCCGGCCGAACAACTCCACCCCGTCGCGTCGCCGGGCCGCCGGGATCCACGCCGGGAACCTGGTGCGGGGCAGCTTCCGTTCGATCCACTCCCGCGCCGAGCCCTCACTCCCGTGGTCGGACTCGACGATGCTCGACACCACCCCGTCGCCGCCCACGGTGAGGGCGATCGAGGCGCGCCAGCGGACTGCGGAAGATGTCATCCCCTCCAGGTTCCCCGACGCACGCTGCCGCCTGCCAGTACACGTTCGGATGGATCCCACCGTTCCTCCCACTCCACACCGTCACGACGCGTTCAGCAGCCGCGCGCAGGCTCGCTCCAGCGCCGCCCGGGCCTCGTCGCCGTCCAACCGCGCTGCGCGCTTCAGCGCCGGCGCGATCGTCTTCTCCTCCCGGTACGCCTCCACCAACCTGGGGTCCACATAGGACGACCGGCACACCGCCGGGGTGTTGCCCAGCGCCGCCGAGACCTCCTTCATCACCTTCGCCTCCGCGCGCTTGCGGGCCGTCTCGGACGTCGGCGGGTCCGCCGCCGCGAACGCCGCGGCCGCCAGCACCGTCGCGTTCCACGTCCGCATGTCCTTGGCCGTGCAGTCCTCGCCCGCCAGCTCCTTGAACCGCTCGTTGACGTCGGCCGCGTGCACCTCGTGCCACGTGCCGCCCTCGCGGTAGACCAGCAGCCGGTCGCTGCCGGACCGGCTGCGCAGCAGCGACTTCACCACCGCCGCCAGCTCCGCGTCGCGGATCGCCACCTCGCGGTCCAGCCCGCCCTTGGCGACGTAGCAGAACCGGCATTCGTCGCCGCGGACCGCCGCGTGCGAACGCAGCAGCGTCGCGACGCCGTGGGTGCCGTTCTCCTCCGCGTACTCCTCGCCGCCGGTGCGGAAGATCCCGCGGTCGAGCATCCGCAGCGCCGCCGCCAGTACCCGCTTCCGGCTGAGACCGGATCCCGCCAGATCGGAGGCCACCGAAGCGCGCCAAGCCGGCAGCCGGCGGGCCATCTGCAGCACGCGGTCGTGCTTTTCCTCGTCACGGTCGCGCCGCCACTGCTCGTGGTAGAGGTACTGGCGCCGCCCGGCGTCGTCGGTGCCGACCGCCTGGACGTGCCCGTTCGGGTACGGGCAGATCCACACGTTCCGCCAGGCCGGCGGGATGACGAGGTCCTTGATCCGGGCCAGGAGCTCGGCGTCGGTCACCGGTGAGCCGTCGGGCATGGCGTAGGAGAACCCGCGGCCCCGGCGGATGCGCTTGATGCCCGGGCCGCGCAGGTCACTGCGCCGGAGTCTGGTGCGTCCCACCGCCGCGAAATACCCGCCCGGCGTACCGGGAAACCATGATTGCCACCCGCGGCGGCGGGTAGCCGACGGGAAAGCACCGGAAGGAGCACGGATGACCACCGCAACCAAGCCGCTCGCCGTCGTCACCGGCGCGTCGAGCGGGATCGGGCTGGAGCTGGCGAAGCAGTTCGCCCGGCACGACTTCGACCTCGTGCTCGCCGCCGAAGACGCCGAGCTCGACACGGCGGCCGCCGAGGTCCGCGCGTGCGGCGCGCGGGTCGAGGCGGTCCGGACCGACCTGGCCGCCCCGGAGGGCGTCGAAGAGCTCGTCCGCCGGCTCGCGGACCGCCCGGTCGAAGCGCTGGCCGTCAACGCCGGCGTCGGCATCAACGGAGAGTTCGCCGGCGGCACCCGGCTGGAGGACCAGCTGACGGTCGTCGACCTGAACGTCCGCTCGGCCGTCCACCTGACCAAGCGGGTCGTGCCCGGCATGGTCGGCCGCGGCCACGGCCGGGTGCTGTTCACCTCCTCGATCGCCGGCACGTCGCCCGCGCCCTACCAGGCCGTCTACGCCGCCTCCAAGGCGTTCCTGACGTCGTTTTCCGAAGGCCTGCGCGCCGAAGTGAAGGACAAGGGCGTCACCGTCACCGCGATGCTGCCCGGCCCGGTCGACACCGAGTTCTTCGAGCGCGCCGACATGGAGGACACCAAGATCGCCGCCGGCAGCAAGGACACCCCGGCCGAAATCGCCGAAGCCGGCTACGAAGCCCTGATGGCCGGGAAGGACAAGATCGTCCCCGGTGCGGTGAAGAACAAGCTCCAGGCGGCCGGTTCCCGCGTCCTGCCGGACGAGGCGAAGGCGAAGCAGCAGGGCAAGATGATGAAGCCCGGATCGGCGGACGAATGAGCGTCATCGAGGACGTCACCGAGAAGGCGAAGCAGGTCCAGCGTGCTTACGCCGGCGGCGAGGACAGGCCGCTCGGCGGGTACGTCGTCGCGATGGGCGCCTACAGCGCGCTGGTCGGCGGGCTGACCCTGCTCGGCCGCGCCGTCGGGGCCGAGGTGCCGCCGCGGTTCGGCCTCGGCGACACGGTCCTGCTGGGCGCGGCGACGTTCAAGGCCAGCCGCCTGCTGGCCAAGGACGCCGTCACCAGCCCCCTGCGGGCCCCGTTCACCCGGTACGAAGAGCCGGCCGGGGACGACGAGCTGAACGAGTCCGTGCCGGCCGAGGGGCACGTCGAGCACGCGGTCGGCGAGCTCGTCTCGTGCCCGTTCTGCCTCAACGTCTGGGTCGGCACGGGCCTGGCCGCGGGCCTGGTGATCGCGCCGCGGGCGACCCGCCTGGCGGCCACCGTGCTGACGGCCGTGGGCGTGGCGGACGCCCTGCACCTGCTCTACGACGCGGGCAAGAAGCTCGCGTCCGGTTAGCCGGTCGGGCCGGCGGGGGAGCGCCCCCGCCGGCTCATTCCGGACCGCGCCGCAGCGGGCGGACCGCCGGCCCCTGCACCACTTCGCCGTCGACGCCGAAGCGCGAGCCGTGGCACGGGCAGTCCCACGTCCGTTCGGCGTCGTTGAACGAAACCAGGCACCCCAGGTGGGTGCAGTGCGCGCCGACGGTGTGCAGCTTCCCGGCGTCGTCACGGTGGGCCGCGACGAGCTCGCCGCCCACCCGCACGACCTCGGCCTCGCCCGGCCGGAGGTCGTCGAGCTTCTCGGACCGCCACAGCGCGGCGACGTGGTCGCCGACGAGGTACTTGGCGACCGTCAGGTTGTCCTGGGCCACCTCGAGCACCGAGCGGACGTCGAAGCGGTTGGGGTCGAACAGGTCCGCGGCCGGGTGCGGCTCGCCCAGGATCCGCGCCGCCAGCACGTGGCCCGCGGCCGTGCCGCCGGTCATGCCCCACTGGCCGAACCCGGTGGCCACCCACAGGTTCTTCGTCCCCGGCAGGTAGCGGCCGACGTAGGGGAGCAGGTCGGGCGTGGACATGTCGTGGGCCGACCACCGGTGGGTGACGCGGTGCAGGCCCGCGTGCGCGTCCGCCCACTCCGCGAGCCGCCGGTACCGGCGTTCGACGTTGACGTGCGCCCCCACGCGGTAGTGCTCGCCGCCGGCGATCACCATCGGGGTCCCCTGCTCGGTGCAGGCGCGCACGGAGTGGTGCGTGTCGGCGTCGAGGAACATGCCTTCCGGCGCGGCATTCCCGGCTGCCGGACCCGCGACGACGAGGTCGCGCACCGGGTCGAGCCGGGCGAAGTACAGGCCGCGGTCGAGCACCGGGTAGTGGGTCGCGACGACGACTTCGCCGGCCACGACGTCGCCGCGCGAAGTCCGGACGGTCTGCCCGTTGAGCGCGGTCGCGCGGGCGTTCTCGACGATCGTGCCGCCCGCCCGCTCGATCTCGGCGGCCAGGCCGAGCAGCCACCGGCGCGGGTGGAAGTGCGCCTGCCCGGTGGTCCGCACGGCCCCGAGCGCCGGGACGTCGAGCGCGACGTCCTCGGTGAACGACGCCGGCAGGCCCGCCGCGGCGGCCGCGTCCGCCTCCTGCTTGAGCGAGTCCACGGTGCTTTCCCGCGTGGTGTAGACGTAGCTGTCCGCGCGGGTGAAGCCGCAGTCGATGCCGAGCTCGGCCGCGGTGGCCGCGATCCACTCGCACGCCGCCGTCTGCGTTGCCGCGTAGGTCTTCGCGGCACCGGTGCCGTGGCGGGACGTCAGATCCGCGTACTTGGCCCCGTGCTGGGCGCTGACCTTCGCGGTGGTGTGGCCGGACACCCCGGCCGCGACCCGCTCGGCTTCCAGCACGACCACCGCGCGGCCGGCCCGCGCGAGCAGCAGCGCGGTGGTGAGCCCGGCGATGCCCGCGCCGAGCACCGCGACGTCGGCGGACTCCGGCACGGGGACGCCGGTGCGATCCGGGGAAGGGGCGGTCTCCACCCACAGCGAAAGCGGTTCGGGCAAGGCTGTCATGACTGCGGATGCCCGCTGGGCGGTCGGCCAAACCGGCCATCCGGCCCGTTTCGGCCGCTCGGGGCGTCGGGTAGCCCACCGGCATGAGTACGAACATCTTCGTGATCGGCCTGGACGACGAGAACCGGCGGGTCCTCGAACGCCTGCCCTGGGCCGGGACCTACGCGTTCCACGGCCTGCTGACCCCCGAAGAGTTGCAGCACGGCGAGATCGACTTCGAAGCCCTCCTGAAGACCGCCCAGCACGAGCTGGACGCGTTCGACGGCGAAGTCGGCGCGATCGTCAGCTACTGGGACTTCCCCGCCGCGTCGCTCGTGCCCATCCTGTGCGCCCGCTACGACCTGCCCAGCGTGTCGCTGGAAGCGGTGCTGAAGTGCGAGCACAAGTACTGGAGCCGGCTGGAGCAGAGAAAGGTGATCGACGAGCTGCCGAACTTCGGCATCGTCGACCTCGACGGCGAGCGGCCCGCCCCGCCGGAGGGCGTCGGCTACCCGCTGTGGCTCAAGCCGGTGAAGTCGTTCTCCTCCGAACTCGCCTTCAAGGCCGGGAACGACGCCGAATTCGCCGACGCGGTGGCGGAGATCCGGGCCGGGGTCGGCCGGGTCGGGGAACCGTTCGGCTACGTGCTGGACCAGGTGGACCTGCCGCCGGAGATCGCCCGGGTGGGTGGCGCGGCCTGCCTGGCCGAAGGAGCGCTGCACGGCGTCCAGGCGGCCATCGAGGGGTACGTCTACCAGGGCGAGGTCACCGTCTACGGTGCCCTCGACTCGATCAACTACCCGGACAGTTCGTCGTTCCTGCGCCACCAGTACCCGTCGCAGCTGGGGGAGGAGCCCGTCCACCGGATGCGGGACGTCGCCGAGCGGGTGATGAAGCAGATCGGCTTCGACAACGGCACCTTCAGCATCGAGTTCTTCTGCGACCCCGAGTCCGGCCAGGTGTGCCTGCTGGAGATCAACCCGCGGCACTCGCAGTCGCACGCCGAGCTGTTCGAGTTCGTCGACGGCGTCGCGAACCACGAGATCATGGTCCGGCTCGGCCTCGGCCAGGACCCCGGCCGCCGGCCCACCAAGGGCACCTACCAGATCGCCGGGAAGTGGTACCTGCGCCGGTTCGAGGACGGTGTCGTGACGCGCGTCCCGACGCCCGAAGAGATCGCGACGGTGCAGAACCGCATCGACGGCACCCGGATCGAGATCGTGCCGGGGGTCGGGCAGCGACTGTCGGACCTGCCGGAGCAGGACAGCTACAGCTTCGAGCTGGCGCACCTGTTCGTCGCGGCGCACACCGAGCATGAGATGGTGCAGAAGTACCAGGCCTGCGTGGACGCGCTGCCGTTCGAGTTCGCCGAAGCCTGAGGGCGGCGCACGAAAAGCGGGGGTCGCGTTCGGACAGTCCGAACGCGACCCCCGCGCTTCGCCTGGCGGGTCAGCCGGACTGGGGGTCGCTGTCGTCGTGCTCGTCCCCGCCGGAGGTGCCCTGCTCGCCGCGGAGGGTCTCGCGCTGGGCCTCCGGCGTGTCGCCGTGCGGGTCGTCGCCGCGGGCGCCTTCGGCGGGCTCGGTCGGGTGCTGGGTACGCTCTTCGGACGTCATTTCGTGCCTCCTTCCCGGTCCTTTCCGCACCGGATACCCGGCTGCGCCCGGCTCAACCGCCGGCGTTTGCGGTGATGATCGCCGGGTAAGCGGGAGCGACGCGGTTGTCCGCCGGTGATCGCGCCGGGCCGCGGCGAGTGGAGGAGACCCAGATGACCACGTCGGCGGAACCCGTCCGCCCGGGCCCCCTGGCCGCCCGGTCCGTTGTCCACCAGCCCGTGCCGCCCGCGCCGCGGATGCTGCGGCTGCCCGGCGTCTACCGTCCCCAGGAGGACACCGCCCTGCTCGCCTCCGCGATCGCCGAGCTGGCGATCCCGGCCGGCGCGCGTGCCCTCGACCTGTGCACCGGCACCGGCGCGCAGGCGATCACGCTGGCCCGCCGCGGTGCGGGCACCGTGCTGGCGGTGGACCTTTCGCGCCGGGCGCTGGCTTCGGCGCGGCTCAACGCGTTGCTCCGCCAGCTCGCCGTGCGCCCGTGCCGGGGCGGCCTCGGCAGAGCACTGCGCGAAGGCCCGTTCGACGTCGTCGTGGCGAACCCGCCGTACGTGCCGTCCCCGGCGCCGGCGGTCCGGTCCACCCGGGGCTGGGACGCGGGCCCGGACGGCCGCGCGCTGCTGGACCCGCTGTGCGCGGCCGCGGGCGCGCTGCTGCGCCCGGGCGGGACGATGCTGCTCGTGCAGTCCGCGATGTCTAATGTGGACAAGTCGTGGGAAATGCTGGCGGCGCAGGGGTTGCGGGCTTCGGTGACCCGGCGCGCCCGGATCCCGTTCGGTCCGGTCCTTTCCGGACGGACCGCGTTCCTCGAGGCGGCCGGGCTGATCGAACCGGGTCAGCGGGTGGAAGAGCTGGTGGTGCTCCGTGCCGACCGCTGAGCGGGAACCCCGCCGCGTGACCGTCGTCCCGGGCGGCCCGGTCCTGGTGGAAGGGCCGGTCGAGCTGTGCACGGCCGAGGGCGAGCTCGTGCGGTCCGACCGGTTCCTGGTCGCGGTGTGCGCGTGCCGGCGGAGCAAGCGGTTCCCGTTCTGCGACACCAGCCACCGCAAACGCGTCCGGACCCAGGCGAACGACTGACGAAGATGGCCTCCCGGCGCGCCGGGAGGCCATCGCGGTCACCTCCGCAGCGAAGATTTCCCCGCTTTCCACCGGCTCAGCAACTGCTCGCCGAAACGGCCTTCGAGGAACTCGGTCGCCTGGATGCCGAACACGACGTCGGCGGCCAGCTCGGGCTCCTGTTCCAGCAGGTCGCCGAGCACGTCGTGGCGCATGACCTGCTCGTGTACCGCGTCCGCTTCGATGTGCTCGGTGTAGAAGAACCGGCACGCCTCGGGCGCGTTCAGCCGCTGCAGGGCCTGGTCCATCCGCTGCGCGGACGGCGCCGTGGTGATCTCCGCCGCGGTGAAGTGCCCGCACAGCGCGCCGCGCAGCGACCGGTGCAGGCCGAACAGCGACATCATGTTGACCACCGCCAGCATCGCCGCGGGGACCTGGTCGAGGAGTTCGAGGTAGCCGTCGGGCAGGCCGGCCGCGCGCAGCAGGTCGGCGTAGAGGCGGGCGTGCACGAACTCGGCGCGGCCGCCGCCGAACTCGTCGAACTCCACCGCCACCAGCGCCGCCTTGGCGCGGCCGCGCAGCCGGGGGATCACCCACGCGTGCGGGTCGGCTTCCTTGTGGTGGTAGACCGAACGGTGCGTGAAGTACTCCCGCACCTGCGTCCAGTCGCCGTGGTCGCGGAGGAAGTGCGATACGCCTTCGACGTCGATCGGCTCGACCAGCAGGGCGTCGAGCGCGGCCGGGACGTCGTCGCCGCCCGGGACGTGGTCGCGGAGGGCGGCGAGGAACCGGGCCTCCAGCGCGCCGCGCAGGCGCAGCAGCTCCGGGTCCCACTCCCAGTCGGGGGACACGCCGGGCAGGCCCTGGTAGTGCAGCTCGTAGCACAGGTGCAGGGCCAGTTGGAGGTCTTCGCCGAGCGGGTCGGTGTCGGCGAGGCCGTCGAAGCCGAGATCCGCCTTCGGGTGCGCACGCAGCAGCGTGGACAGCACCGACGCCGAGAGCGGGCCGCGGGCGGCCGGCAGGGTGGCCGCGCCGGTGGTGGAAGTCGTCATGGTCACGGCTACCCCGTGAGCAGCGTTCCATGCGCCGCGGGGACCGTCGCGGCGGCGAGCCACCGCACCGCGGCGGCCGGCTCGAGGTCGGCGACCGCGCGTTGCTGCGCCGCGCCGGTGCCCTCGGTCCGCACCGCGTCGAGGAGCTTCCGCACTTCGGCGAGGTCACCGCTGTCTTCCAGGGGCGCCCGGACGTGCGTCAGGAGCGCGTCGACCAGGGTCCACGCGGGTCGCGGCGCCTCCTCGGCCGTGTCCACCAGCTGCCCGGCCAGGCCGTGGCGCGCGGCGGCCCACACGGCCGCGGCGGCCACCTGGGGCGACAGCGGCGCGGCCTCCCGGCCGTCGGCGAGGTCGGCCAGGGCCCGCTGCACCAGCGCCCGGCTCAGCAGGGCCTGCAGCACGGCGTGGTCGACGGTCAGCGCGGTGTCGGCGACCCGGAACTCGACCGTGGGGAACCGGCCGGACGGGCGGGCCAGCCAGAACGTCTGGTCCGGGTCGACCAGCACGCCGCAGCCGACCAGCGTCTCGACGGCCCGGCGGTACTCGGCGTGCCCACGCAGGTGCGGCGCGACGCCGGAGCCGGGGAAGCGGGACTGCAGCACCATCCGCCAGCTGGCGTAACCGGTGTCCCGCCCGTGGTCGAACGGCGAGTTGGCGGACAGGGCGAGCAGCGTCGGCAGCCACCGGCCGAGGTGGTTCACGACGGCGACCGCGGTGTCGGGATCGGGCACCCCGACGTGGACGTGGCACCCGCAGGCCTCGTAGTCGGCGACGATTCCGCGATAGGCGGCGTCGATCTCGGCGTACCGGCCGGTGCTCGCGGGCGGCGGCGCGGCCGGCCCCGGCCCGACCGGCGTCCCGGTGGCCAGGAGCGCGCAGTCTTCGGCCGCCGCGGCCCCGGCCAGCACCCACCGCGCGGCGGTCAGCTGGTGCCGGAGTTCGTCCGCGCCGGCGCAGACGCCGGTGGCGGCTTCGAGCTGGGTGAGCCGCAGTTCCCGGTGCACGCGCACGCCGTCGGGCAGCGGACCGTGGTGGCGGTACCGGGCCAGCACCGGTTCGGCGCACGCCGAAACGTGCCCGGTGCGGGGGTTCACGAGGAGGAACTCCTCTTCGACACCCATCGTGGGCGGGCCGTCGGACATGGGGCGGGCTCCTTCCGCACGGACGTCCGCCGGGGTTACCCGTTCCGCCCGCGGAAATGCGCCTGGACCCGGGGCTTGTTTCGCCGCTCGCGCACGGCGGGTATCTCGGACCCATGACGACTCACGAGCGGTTGCGGGTGGTCGGCGCTTCGCCGACACACCGCCTGCCTTCACCCCGCGCCCCGTCCGACCACGACCCGGGGAGCCACCTCCGCTGGAAGACCCCCGACGCGGTCGTGGTGGAGGTCACCGGCGAAGTCGACCTGTGCACGGTGGCCCGCCTGGCGGCGCTGCTGGACGAGCACGTCCGCGCCCGCCCGGGAGTGCTGCGGGTCGACCTGGGACAGGTCCGCTTCCTCGGCGCGGCGGGCATCCGGGTGCTGCTGCGCGCCCACCGGCACGCCGAAGCCGTCGGTGTCCACCTGGTGATCGACCCGGGTGGGTCGCGGGCCGCCGTGCGGGCGCTGGAACTGCTGGACCGCCTTCAGGGCTAGGAAGGGCCCTTCCTGGCCGGGCCGGCCGCCAGTCGCTCGGCAGTCCGCGGCTCCGGGGTGCGCCGGCCCTAGTCACCCGTGAGCAGGTCCACGACGTCCTCGGCCCGCTCCCGCTCCGCGAACCGCCGCCGCTGACGGTCGGCGCCGCCGCCTTCGGCGGCCAGCCGGGCCGTTCCCTCCCGGGCGAACTCGAGGTCGCCGGCCGCCTCCAATGCCGGTGCCGTCAGGGAAATCAGGTCGTCGAGCACCGCCTTCGCCGGCTCCGGATCACCGCTCTTGGGGTGCGGGCAGGATCCGGTGACACCCTCCCGCGACGCCCGCCACAGCTGCGCGCGCAACACCTCGTTCGACAGGTGCGGCGCGGGTGAGCCGTCGGCCAGTGCGGTGGCCACCAAGCCCCGGGCCAGTACCCCCAGCAGCACCGCGTCCTCCGGGGTGGCCGCGACGTCGGCGATGCGGAACTCCAGCGTCGGCTGCTTGTCCGACAGCCGGACGTCCCAGTAGATCATTCCGCGGTCGAGGATCGAGCCCGCGCGCAGCCAGCCGTCGACGATGCTCTCGTACTCGTCCAGCGACGCGAACTCCGGCGGCGGCCCGGCCGACGGCCAGCGGCTCCACTGCTGGTAGCGCCAGCTGCAGTAACCCGTGTCGTAGCCGTCGGAGATCGCCGAGTTCGCCGTCACCGTGAGCAGGGCCGGGAGCCACGGGCGGATGCGGTTCAGTACCTGGACGCCGGTTTCCTTGTCGGGGATCGCGACGTGCACGTGGCACCCGCAGGTGAGCGACGTCCGCGCGGTCGCGCCGAAGTGCTCCGCCATCCGCTCGTAGCGCGGGTTCGGCGTGATCACCGGCGGGTTCGCCTCGAACAGCAGCGGGGACGCGGCGGGCAGCACGCGGTACCCGCGCCGCCGGGCGGCGCCGGAGAGGTCGGCACGCAGCCCGCGCAGCTGGCGCAGGGCCTCGGCGTGGGTCCGGCAGACGTCGGTGGCGGCTTCGGCCTGGGACCGGGTCAGCTCGTGCTGCAGCTCGCCTTGGTCATCGCCGGCCGCTTCGGCCGCGTCGACGACGTCGTCGCCGGCGTGGGACAGGTGGCCACGGCGGTCGACGACGAAGAACTCCTCTTCGATGCCGAACGTCAGCACATCGCCCGTCGGTTGGTTCACCGGTGTTCTCCTGGAGGTCGGGGGGACCGCATGAATACCCGTCCGGCGGTTCGGGCAAACCGCGTTTTCCCGGGCGCCGAACGGGTATTCGCCCGGTCATGTCGACCGACGCGATCGTGCTGCTCAAGAACGACCACAAGACCGTGGAGAAGCTCTTCAAGCAATTCGAGAAGGCGGGGGAGGACGCGTACGACGAGAAACGCCGGATCGCGGACTCGATCATCGAAGAGCTGACCGTCCACGCCTACATCGAGGAGGAGATCTTCTACCCCGCGGCGCGGGAAGCCGTGCCGGAGACCAAGGACCACGTGCTGGAAAGCGTGGAGGAGCACCACGTCGTGGTGTGGATGCTGTCGGAGCTGCTCGGGATGGACCCGAAGGAGGAGACCTTCGACGCCAAGGTCACCGTGCTCACCGAGAACGTCCGCCACCACGTCGAGGAAGAAGAGGACGAGTGGTTCCCCGAGGTCCGCTCGGCGATGGGCCGCAAGCAGCTGCAGGAGCTGGGACAGCGGATGATCGATGCCCGCTCCGGCGCCCCCAAGAACCCCTTGGACCTCAAGAGCGCCAAGGCCTGACCACCCGGACGAGGGCGGCACTTTCGCGGGAAAGTGCCGCCCTCGCCGGTCGTCACCGCTTCGCGACGACCCGGATCGACTTCAGGTCCGGGTCGGCCGGGTCGGGCAGCTGCATGCCCGCGCCGAGCCCGCTGCGCAGGTAGTCGAGCATGGGCCGGGTGATCACCTCGCCGGGCAGCACGCCGGGTGCCCCGGGCGGGTACGGCGTGATCATCTCGGCCGCGATCCGGCCCGCCGCCTCCGCCACGGGCACCTGCTCGGTCTCGCCGAAGAACGCGTCCCGCGGCAGCATCGCCGTCTCCAGTTCCATCTCCCGCGGCGACGGCAGGTCCACCTTCGGCGGCTTCCCGAACGACGGCGCCGCCTTCAGCAACGCATCGAGGGCATCGATCAGCGTGCCGGCGGTCCCGTCGTCGTCGGAGTGGTTGAACTGGGCCACGATCCGGCGGTGGTCGGACAGGCCGACGGTGACGCGCTGGTGGGCGCGCAGCCAGTCGGCCGCCTGGTAGCCGCTGATGCCCAGTGGGTCGAGGTCGAGCACGACCTTGAGCGGGTCGACCGAGTCGGCCAGGTCCGGGCCGAGGAATTCGTCGTGCAGCACGGTGAAGCCCAGCTCGCCCAGCCGGCCGCGGACCGACTTCACCAGCGTCAGGGCGCCGTCCAGCAGTTCCTTGCCGTGTTCGGCCATCTGCCGCCGCCAGCCGTCGAGGGCGGCGTACACCAGCGAACTCGGGCTGGTGGTGCCGAGCAGGTCCTCCCGCGCCTTCAGCACCTTCGGGTCCACGCGGTCGCCCTGGAGGTGGAAGACCGAGCTCTGCTCGACCGCGGCACCCATCTTGTGCACGCTCGTGACGCACACGTCGGCGCCCGCGTCCATGCCCCAGGGCGGCAGGCCGTCGTGGAACGGCAGGTGCGCGCCCCACGCCTCGTCGACGATCAGCGGCAGGCCGTGGTCGTGGCACCACTCGGCGATCGCGCGGAGGTCGCCGCACGTGCCGTAGTCGGTCGGGGTCACCACGAGGGCGCCCTTGACCTCGGGATCGCGCTCGTGGGCTTCGGCGAACTCCCGCACGCCCGGCGGGTGGCTCAGGTGCCGCCCGGCGTCCCAGTGCGGGTGGACCCACACCGGCCGGACGCCGCTCACGATCAGGCCCGAAATCACCGACTTGTGGACGTGCCGCGGCACCAGCAGCTTCTCGTGCGGGCCGGCGACGGCGAGCATCGCGCTCTTCACGGACAGCGAGCTGCCGCACGTCGAAAAGAACGTGTGCTCGGCGCCGACCGCGTCGGCCATCAGCTGCTGCGCCTCTTCGAGCACGCCGTGGCGCATCAGCCGGTCGTCCAGGCCGTTCAGCGCGATGACGTCGGACTTGAACACGTCGGCACCGACGACCTCGAGCACCCGGGGGTCGATGCCGCGGCCCTGCTTGTGGCCGGGCGCGTTGAACGGAACGTAACCGGCGCTGTGGTAGTCGCGCAGCGCCTCGAGCACCGGTGCCTTGCCGTGGTCCATTCCGCCGGAGTAACCGGACGCGCTTCGCGCGAAACACCCGGTGGCGTGGCCGTGCGTGATTGGGGTATTCCGGAGGGCATGGAGTGGCACGAAGAGCTGCACGAGCGGGCCGACGAGCGGATCGAGCACCTGGACGAGCGGCTGTGGGCCGTCGCCACCGCGCTGCACGAACGGCCGGAACTGTCCTATGAGGAGCACGCCGCCGCCGAACGGCTCACCGGCGAACTGGCCGCGGACGGTTTCGAGGTGGAGACCGGCATCGCCGGGCTGCCCACGGCGTTCGTCGCGCGGGCCGGCGAAGGGCGGCCGTGCGTCGCGCTGCTGCTGGAGTACGACGCCCTGCCCGGCCTCGGGCACGCCTGCGGGCACAACCTGATCGCCGCGGCCGGCCTGGGGGCCGCGCTGGCCGCCAAGGACGTGCTGGGGGACACCCCGGGCTCGGTGCTCGCGGTGGGCACCCCGGCCGAGGAACGCGGCGGCGGCAAGGTCGCCATGGCCGAGGCGGGCGTGTTCGACGACGTCGACGCGGCCCTGATGGTGCACCCCGGCGTCCACTCCTGGGCGTGGGCGCCGCTGACCGCCCAGGTCGAGCTGAAGGTGACGTTCCAGGGCCGGGCCGCCCACCCGACCGGCGACCCGGAGCGCGGCATCGACGCCCTCGCCGCGCTGATCCAGGCGTTCGGCGCGATCTCGGCCCTGCGCCAGCGGCTGCCCGCCGGCTCGCACGTCCAGGGCATCATCACCCACGGCGGCGAGGCGACGAACATCGTTCCCGACCGGGCCGAAGGCCGGTTCGGCCTCCGCGCGCTGACCACGGACGCGCTGGACCGCCTGGTCGAGGACGTGACGACGGGCGCGGAAGGCGCGGCGCTGGCGACCGGGGCGAAGGTCGAGGTCGAACGCCTCGGGCGCGGGTACGCGCACTTCCGCGACAACCCGGTGCTGTCGGAGCGGTTCACCGAGCACCTGGCGGCGTGCGGGATCCACGCGACCCCGCCGACGCCGGGCGTCTTCCTCGGCTCGTCGGACATCGGCGACGTCAGCGTCCGCGTCCCGGCGATCCACCCGTTCGTGGCGATCACCGCGGAGGAGATGTCGGACCACACGCCGGAGTTCGCGGCGGCGGCGGCGAGCCCGCGGGGCCGGGCGGCCATGCTGGCCTCGGCGGCGGCCCTCGCCCGCACGGTGATCGACCTGCGCACGCACCCGGCGCTGGTCAGCCGGGTGTGGGACTGCTTCCGGGACCTGGCGCGGAACGGGCGGTGACCGGGCGCCGCCGCAGGAGCCGCTCCACGTGGTTCATCGCTTCGACGCCCTCGGGGATCGCCTGCATGAGCCAGTTGTGGAACATGCCGGGGTATTCGCGGTAGTCCAGCTCGACACCCGCCTCCTCGGCCCGCGCGGCGAAGCGGCGGGCGTCCGGGAGCAGGACGTCGCGGGTGCCGATGAACAGCGTGATCGGGGCGAGCCCGGTCGGGTCGGCGTGGATCGGGCTGACCAGCGGGTCGCGCGGGTCGGTGCCCTCGGCGTACATCCGGCCGGCCTCGCGCAGCCCGGCGATGCCGAGCATCGGGTCGGTCTCGTCGAGCAGTTCCGAGACCGGGTCTTCGAGCAGGACGTCCAGCCACGGCGAGTACAGGACGAGCCGTTCGGGTTGCGGCCGCCCGGCCGCGCGCAGGTTCTGCGCGATCGCCAGGGCCAGCGCGCCACCCGCGGAGTCGCCGGAGATCACGACCCGCTCGGCGTCGAGCTCGTCGTAGGCCGCTTGGACCATCGGGATGGTCGCGGTGTGGTCGTGGTGGGGGACCAGCGGGTACACCGGCAGGGTCACCGCGCAGCCGAGCCGCGCGACCAGGTCCGCGGCGTAGCGCCAGTGGTGTTTTTCGACTTGTTCGACGTACCCGCCGCCGTGCAGGTGGAGGACGTGCAGGTCGCCTGCCTGCTCCCCGCGCGGGCGGAACGTGTAGCAGGGAAAGCCGCGGACGTCGTGCTGTTCGACGTCGACCCGCCGCCGGACCTGGCGCGGCGGCCGGGCCATCGACGGCTTCTGGTGCCGCGGCAGCCGGTGGTGCAACGCCGAGGCGTTGTCGTAGAACCGTTTCTGGCCCGACGCCCGCAGCAACGCCATCCTGACCTTCGCCTGCACGCTGACCACAAGACACTCCTTCCCGTCCGCACCCGGTTACCCGGGCGCGGACGGGAGCTAACTAAGTGGTTGGTTTCGGAAGTTCTTCGTGGGTGGTCATGCTGCGTGTGGGAGTTCGGTGGTGATGTCCTGGTGTTCGTGGTCGCTGATCCTGGTCAG
>NZ_JBSGAI010000053.1:0-56098 GCF_053600695.1 Amycolatopsis sp. NPDC005003
TGGTGATGATTGTTGTGGGGTGTGCACTGCTGTTGTCCTTGGTGAAGGGCGTGTTGTGTGTTATTTGGGGTTAGAACCCGAATTACCACTCACGAGCCGCGATACGCTCGGCGGATGCTGATCAACGCGGTACCGCAACGGCAGGGCGCGGTGGGGCCGCGCGCGGCGGAGCTGCCGGACGGCTGTGTGGCCCTCGCGGAGCTGGCCGGGCACGTG
This sequence comes from Amycolatopsis sp. NPDC005003, assembly GCF_053600695.1. Taxonomy (NCBI): domain Bacteria; kingdom Bacillati; phylum Actinomycetota; class Actinomycetes; order Pseudonocardiales; family Pseudonocardiaceae; genus Amycolatopsis; species Amycolatopsis sp. NPDC005003. Next base: position 217 of record NZ_JBSGAI010000053.1, read on the forward strand.
CTCGGCCGGCCGGTGCGCCACGTCCGGCAGACGCGCGCGGTGTCCGAAGTGGACCGTGGGATCGCGTCCCGGGCCGTGCTGACCGGCCCGAACCGGGCGGCCCAGCTGGCGGCCCTGGAAACCCCGGCCGGCCCGGTGCTGACGATCGGCGGCGACTGCGGCGTCGAGCTGGTGCCGATCGGCGTCGCGCGGTACCGGCACGGACCCGGCCTGGGCGTCGCGTGGTTCGACGCGCACGCGGACCTGAACACGGCGTCGACGTCACCGTCGGGGGCGTTCCATGGGATGGTCCTGCGGTCGCTGTTCGGCGAGGGTGATCCGGAGTTCGCGGCGGACCCGGCGTTGTCGCCCGGGAACGTGCTGCTCGCCGGGACACGGGTGCTCGACCCGGAGGAAGAGGCGGCGATCGCGCGGGGGCTCGCGGTGACTTCCGTGGACGCCCTGGCGGGTGTGGAGAAGCTGTACGTGCACGTGGACCTGGACGTGCTCGATCCGGGAGAGTTCGCCGGGCTGAACTACCCGGAGCCGGACGGCTGGACGATCGAGCGGCTGGTCGCGGAGCTGGACGCACTGGCCCGGTTCGAGGTGGTCGGCGCGGGGATCACCGAGTGCGTGGGCACGCCGCGCGAGGTCGAGGTCCTGGAGCCGGTGGTGGCCGCGGCGGGACGGCTGCTCGGAGCGAAGTAGCCGCTCAGCCCGGCCAGGCGGTGCGGACGGCGTCCAGGGTGGAATCCAGGTCCGCACCGAGGTCGCGGGCCTGGGCCGCGAACTCCGCCGCCGCCGCGGCCAGCAACGCCTCGCGGTCCGGGCGGCCCGACGGCACTGTCACCACCGTGCCGCGCGCGCGGGCCGTCGCCACCCAGCCCGCCGCCTCCAGCTCGCGGTACGCCCGGGCCACCGTGCCCGACGCCAGGCCCAGGTCGCGCGCCAGCTGGCGGATCGGCGGCAGCCGGGTCCCCTCCGGCAACGCTCCCGTGGTCGCCGCCCGGATCACCTGGTCGTGCACCTGCCGCCACGGCGGCACCCCGTTCTCGGTGTCGACGACGATCTTCACGCGGCGGCCGGCAGCCGTTTCGCCGGGGCCGTGACCGCCAGGAACGCGACCAGGCCGGCCACGACCGCCAGGAACGAGCTGAAGTTCCCGGCCGGCCAGCCGACCGCCGTGCAGGCACCGATACCCAGCCCGACCGCCACCCGCGCGCTGCGGCAGCGCAGCGCCAGGTCGGCGCGCGCGGCACCGGCCGGCGGGCGGCGCACCGCCAGCAGCGTGATCGCCCCGCTGACCAGCGCCGCGCCCGCGGCCACCGCGAGCAGCTTCCACTGCGCCGTCAGGCCCAGGTGCAGCAGCGATCCCGCGGCCGCCAGCCCGCCCAGCACCAGGATCCACGCGGGGACGATCCCCAGCAGCGTCCGCGGGGCCAGCTCGGCTTCCCGGCGCGGGCCGCGGGACGGGCGCTGCGCCAGGAGCTCGGCGATCAGGCCGCCCAGCAGCAGCGTGGCGAGGATCGTGCCCACTCCCGCGTCGTCGAGCAGCGGCGGGATCGCGAGGAACAGCCACGGGTACCAGAGCCGGCGCCGCTTCAGGTAGCGGACGGCCAGCTCGACCTCCCCGGGGTCGGGGTCGGCGACGCCCCACCGCTCCAGCAAGCGCTTACCGTGCTTCTTCCCCGGCCAGAGCACGATCAGGATCGCCAGGCCGACCAGGCCCATGAGCAAAGCGACAGCGAGCACGTTGTCCCACGGCATGCGGTTCCTCCTCGGCTTGTATCAACCACACGATACAAGATGCCGGCGTAACCGCAGCGCGGGTGGCTCGTTGGAGGTTCCACCGTTCGTACGCATGTGCACGTGCAGTCGGCGGGACACTTGTCAGCCGGTCGCAGCCGAGCGGCGGGAAATTGTCACCGCAATGACAAGAATTCGGTTTTCCTTCACGGGTGTGACACGTTTGGCGTTAGTTTTTCGATGTGCCGGTTGTCACCCCGCAACAGGCGCGGGGTCGGAGCGAAGGAGCTGCGATGTCGGTGGAGCGCGGATTCGATCACGCTGCGCCGCCGCCGACCGCCGCACTACCGCGCAAGCTGGCCGACATCCTGCGTCCCGAGCTGGCCAGCCTCGCTGCTGAAATCGTCGAAGAAATCCGCGCGACCATCCCGGCGTACGCGCGTCCGCTCGACGGGCCCTACGGCAAGTCCATCCGGGCCGGTGTCGAATACGCGATCACGCTGTTCGTCGCGCAGATCGCCGACCCCACGGTGTCGAAGGAACAGTCCCACGAGGTGCACCACCGGCTGGGGCAGAACGAAATGCGCGAAGGCCGCAGCCTCGACACGCTGCAGTCGGCCTACCGGGTGGGCGCGCGGGTGTCGTGGCGGCGGATCATGCGCGTCGGGCGGCGCAGCGGCCTTTCCTCGGCGGTGATGTCGCAGCTGGCCGACGCGATGCTGGCGTTCATGGACGAGCTCGCGTCCGTGGCGCTCGACGGCTACCTGGAGGCGAAGGCGCGCACGGCGGGCGCGCTGGACACCTGGCGCCGCAAGCTGCTCCACCTGCTCCTCGAGACGCCGCCGGCGTCCCCGAAAGCGATTGCCGAGCTGGCCCAGCTGATCGGCTGGCGGGTGCCGTCGGACGCGACGCCGGTGGCGGTCAGCCCGGCCGGCGGCGTCGCCCCGGCCCGGCGGCACGCCGGCCTGGACGCGGACGTCCTGGCCGAGCTCGACACCCCGGACCCCAAACTGGTCGTCCCCGGCGAGCTGAGCAGCGCCCGGCTGGCGGCGCTGCAGGTGGCGCTGCCGGACTGCCGCCTGGCGATCGGCCCGTGCGTCCCGTTGGCTTCGGTCGCGGATTCCCTGCGCTGGGCCCGGAATTCCCTGCAGCTGGCCGAGCGCGGCGTGCTGGCGGCCCGTCCGGTGCTGCGCGCGGAAGAGCACTTGGCGACGTTGCTGGTCAACTCCGACACCGGACTGGTCGGCACGCTGCGGCACCGCCTGTTCGCCCCGCTGGCGGACATGACGGGCAAGCAGCAGGAGCGGCTCCTGGAGACGCTGCGGGCGTGGCTGGACAGCCAGGGCAACGTGGTGGAGATCGCGGAGCGGCTCGGGGTGCATCCGCAGACGGTCCGCTACCGCATGCGCCAGCTGCAGGCGACGTTCGGCGAGAGCCTGAAGGACCCGGCGGCGCGGTTCGAGATGGAGCTGGCGTTGCGGGCCGGTGCTGCTCCGCTGCCGTTGCGGTACCCGGTGAGCGAGCTGCTGCCGTCGCCGCGCACCGGTGGGTCGCATCCACAGTGGACTTCGAAGCAGCCGTGATTTCCGTACGGCGGGAAGGGACGGCTGGTGCCCCTTCCCGCCCGGGCGCGCGGTAACCCCTCGACCGGGACTGTGCGCAGGATCATCCGGCTCCCCTTCGCATCGTCCACGATGGAGGGTTGGCGGTCAGGTCACCGGTAGATCCGGGGTGAACGCGGTGTTCTGCGCCGGGCTGGTCACCTTGAGGGTGCAGGTCATGATCCACGTCGTCCAGCTGTTGTTGGCGGCCTTGTGGAACTCCAGTCCCAGGGAGAACGGCGAGCCCATGCCGAACCGGATCGATCCGGGGTTGCCCGCCGTGAACGACTGGGCGCCGCCGTAGAAGTCGATCGTTCCCGTGAACGGGGGCCAGTACCGCTCGGGGATGATGGCGCCGATGGTCGAGACCGGCGAGGCGTTCGACGCGGTCACCGGGATCATCCCGCTGCCGCGGACGCCGTCGTAGCCGACGGCCCGCATCAGGCTGCGCGTGGCACTCCCGAGGGAGATCGTCCCGGAGATGTCGCTGATCGAGAAGTCGTAGCCCGCCGGGACGGCGTCCGGGCCGGTGAACGTCTCCACCGCGGTCACCTGCTGGGGCGGGACGCCCGGGAACGTGCAGTTGTAGAGCACCCCGGAAGGCGAGGTGTACGCCGTGTCCGCCCACGCCGGACCGGCGGTTGCGGCGAGGACGAGGACCGTTGCGGCGGCCGTCGTCAGCAACCGGCGGATGTTCATGCGCCCTCCAGGTTTTACCTCGGTTTCGCGGCCGCCTTCTTCGCCGCCGCAGCCTGCGAGCCCTGCGAGGGCGGGAGGGTGTCGGGCGGGCAGTTGGTGTGGTCGGGCTCGGTGCACCCGTTCAGGTTGTAGGTGTCGATCTTGGCCTCGTTGCCCCAGCCCGAGCTCATGCCGGTGAGCAGCGGGGTGAGGTCCTGGCCGCCGGAGCCGCAGTCCCGGAATTCGGGCAGCTTGAAGTTCGGGTCCTTGATGTGGCCGGTGGTGAAGGGGTCGTAGTGACCGCTGACATGGAGTTCGATGTGATCTTTCGTCACGCAGTCGGGGCCGACGTCGACCGGGACGCCGTTGACCTTCACGTTGCTCACCCGGCCCATCACGAACAGCTGGGTGCTCAGCCAGATTTCGCCGTCGTCGCCGGTGAACAGCCCGCCGCCGACCTCGATCATCTTGCTGTTCAGGTAGTCCTCCGGCAGGAACTCGACGGTCGCGGACACCGGCACGAACCCGAAGGCGAGGAACGAGGCGGTCGCCGGCTTGAACACCGCCGACCCGGAGACCCGGGACCCGCCGGTGTCGAGGTCCACCGAGAAGAACCCGTTGATCAGGAAGGCGGGGTCGGACACGACGGTGGCACCCAGCCTCTTGATGGTCGACGTCGTGAAGATGGTGATGAGGCCGAGCGGCACGGTGTATTCGTTCGCGGGCGGTGGTTCGTCTTCCAGCGCGGCTGCCGCACCGGGCGCGGCCTTCTGCTCGGGACCTGCCGTCGGCTGGACGAGGACCGTGCCCAGCGTCGCCTGCTGATCGGGGTCGAGGGTGCACGCGACCGGCGGCGCCGGCTGGGCGGCGGGCGTGGCCGGCGCATCAGGAGCGGGGGGAGTGGCGGGCGCGTCGGGGACGGCGGTCAGCGCGAGCGTCGGCGCGGTGACGTCGAAGACGACGGCCCCGATGGTGTTGATCGCGATCTCCGGCACGTCGCCGGTGGCCGTGAGGGTGACGTCGCCGGTTTCCGGCAGGGGCGTCGGCGCCACGGTCAGGGGGACCGGGATCTTGTCCGAGCGGTCGCCCTGGTGCACCGTGAGGTCGAGCTGCACCGCGCCCTGCAGCGAACCGGTGGTGGCGCCGGCGGGCAGGAGCGCCAGCGCGACGTCGCGGGGGAGGCTCAACTGCGCCGAGTACTTGCCGATCGTCGCCGAAGTGCCGCTCTTCGCCTGGGTGGGCAGGGTCGCCGACGTGGCGACGGTGAGCTTGCGCGAGCCGAGCGGGTCGGCGAAGGGGCAGGTCACCGAGACCGACGTCGTCGCCGTCTTCTCCGGCGGGGCCGCGGGGGCGGGGGCGGCCGAACCGACCCCGGTCAGTGCGCCGTTCGCCGCGGACAGCAGGCCGGCGGCCGCCAGCGCGGTCACCGTGACGGAGCGGGGCCGGACTCGACGGGGCATCGGTTTCCCTGGTGTGTGCGGAAGCGGAGACGGAAGATCCCGGTGCGGACCCGGCGAGGGGTCCGCACCGGGAAACCGGTCAGGAGACGGTGATGCTCGGGCTGAACGCGGTGTTCTGCGCCGGGTTGGTGACCTTCAGCGTGCAGCTCATCGTCCACGGCGTCCAGGTGTTGTTCGACTTCTTGTGGAACTCGAGGCTCGCCGTGACCGTGTTGCCCATCGACAGCGTGTCGGTGCCCGCCGCCGCCGGAGCGGTGTAGGTCGGGACCGAGGAGGTCGCGACCTGCGAGATGTTCACCGTGATCGGGCCGCCGGCCGGGTAGATGACCTCCGGGATCTCGAGCCCGGTGGCCGCCGGCTGCGACAGGGTGCCCGACGCCGCCGTCACCGGCACCGTGGCGGTGCCGCGGATGCCGTCGTAGCCGACCGCGGTGAGCAGCGCGTGCACACCGGCGCTGATCGTCGCGGAGCCGCCCACGTTGGTCGGGGTGAGGGTGCCGCCCGCCGGGACGGAGTCCTCCGAGTCCAGGTGCGACGTGACGAGGACCGGCTGCGGCGAGACGCCGGGGAAGGTGCAGGTGTAGGTCAGGGGCGTGGTGCCACCGGCGGTGTAGGTGACCGTGGCGGCGGCCGCGGTGCCGGCGGTCAGCACCGCGATGGCGCCGACGGCGGTAGCGGTGGTCGCGATTCCGGCGGACAGCCTGCTGAGTCGGGACATACCCATCTCCTTTGATTCAGTACAGTCTCGGCTTTGGCTGATCGATTGCTCGCTGTCGTTGCTCTCCGATCACGTTCGCCCGCCCCCTTTGCCCCGAGCGGCGGGACGTGAATTCACCGACGTGCGAGGTGGAGGTCCATCTGCCGGGAATGAGGCTACTCGTGAGTTCATTACGGAACAAGACTTTGTGGCATCGTCAGTCCGCCGCACCGGGGCGGATCGGATTTCTTGTTCGCACCCGCGCAGGACCGGCGGTGGTTTCATCGGATCATGACAAAGAACCACCGCGTGGCCGAACGGCCTCGAGAACGGTCTACCATTCACGATCTTGCCGAAGCAATCGGGGATAACGAAACGGAGAAAGGAGGCTACCGTGCCACTTACTTCACGTTGTGAACGGGTATCGCTCAGGGGAGCCGCATTGACGGTCTCGGCGGCGATGGCCCTGTCGCTCTGTGCGTCGCCGGCGTCCGCGGCCACCGTGGGTGGGGTGTTCGGCTGGGGGAAGCCGGACTTCGGCGTCACCGTTCCCCCGGCGGACGCGCTGACCGGGGTCACCGCCGTGTCGGCGGGCACCACGACCGTGCTCGCGCTGAAGGGCGGGACGGTCCTCGCGTGGGGCGCGAACAACTGGGGCGCCAACGAAGTGCCGGCCGCGGCACTGTCCGGGGTCGGCCAGATCGCGTCGGGCTGGGGACACGAACTCGCGCTCAAGAACGGCACGGTTCTGGCGTGGGGCAACGACTGGTACGGCCAGACCGACCTGCCCGCCTCGGTGACCAGCGGTGTCACGGCGATCTCGACGTCCTACATGCACAGCTTGGCGCTCAAGCAGAGCGGTCAGGTGGTGAGCTGGGGCGTCCGGACCGACGTTCCGGCGGCCGCGCAGTCGGGCGTGACCGCGATCGCCGCCGGTGGCGACCACAACCTGGTGATCAAGAACGGCGGCGTGCTGGCCTGGGGGAGCAACATCTACGGGCAGGCGGCCGTGCCGGCGGCCCTGTCGTCGGGGGTCACCGCGGTGTCCGCCGGGTTCCAGCACAGCATCGCCCTGAAGGACGGCCGAGTCTACGCGTGGGGTCGTAACAACTTCGGTCAGACGACCGTCCCCGACGCGGCCTTGTCGGGCGTCGTGGGCATCGATGCCGGGGCCAACCACAACTTGGCCTTCAAGGCCAACGGCGACATCATCGCGTGGGGTTCGAACGTGGTCGGCGAGACCTATCCCGATCCGCCCGTGTGCGGGCCGGTCTTCGCCGTCTCGGCCGGGGACAGCGACAGCTTCGGGCTGAAGGAAGATCCCACCGCGCCGTGCTGACCGCCGCGGGTGGCGGGCGGTGCGCCCGCCACCCGGTGGGTCAGCTCTGGGGAGCGGTCAGGTCGAGCGAAATCGTGTTGCCCGGGCCGGAAACCAGGGCGCCGAGCGCGAGGTCGGCGATGAAGCAGTTGTTGAACTCCGGAATCGTGTACGTGGCGCCGATGGTGATGGTCGGCGAGGTGATGTCGATGTTCGGGGCAACCAGGTTCAGCTCGACCGGGGTCTTCGTCCGGCAGGCACCGGGCAGGGTCGGCAGCGGGATGGTCGGCGGGCTGAGGATGCCGAAGTAGATGTCGGAGATCTCCATGTTCGCCTTGGCGTGCGTGGTCAGCGTGCCGTCGGCGATGGTGCCGGTGGCCGGCCCGAGCGGGATGACCTTCACCTTGGCCTTGACCCGGAACAGGCCGGAGGCCAGGGAGAAGTCGGCCTGCGAGGGCGGCAGCGTCAGGTCCGCGCTGAGCCCGACCGAGCCGGTCTGGTCGTCGATGATGAGGTTGCCCTGGAGGGTGCCGGGGCCGAGGTGCATGGTGCTGCCGGTCTTCTTCACCGTGGTGGTGCCGGCGACGCTGTAGGACACGGGGATCTCGATGATGTCGGCCGAAGCCGGCACCACGGCCACCCCACCGAGCACGACGGCCGTCGCCGACGTGAGCACGGCCAGTCTCTTCAGCTGCGTTGCCACGGACATGGTTGTCCTCCTTTTGCGTTTTCCCGGCCGTTTCCGGGTGCTCCCGGAAACGGTTACGTGCGGTATTGCGGTGGGCCGGGTCAGCGGGGTTCGAGCTCGGTGATGGCCCAGCCGTCTTTGGTGTGCTCCGCGGTCACGGAAAGCTGTGCCGCGGCACTGTCGGTCGCATTGTTGTCGGCTCGGACGGCTGATTGGTCGAGAAAGACGAGTAACCGCGCGTGACCATTTGTGAGTTCCTGCACGGCGATGGCCGAAACGCGCGAGGTGAGCACGAGTTTCTGTTCCGGCGCTTTGCGCTTGACTTCGGCGAAGAGCTTGTCGTAGGAATCCTTGGCCGAGCCGCGCAAGACGGCGTCGGCGGCTTTCTCGGTGACGTCGGTGCGGTCGTAGGAATAGGAGAAGATCCGGTTGACCGCGAGGCTGACGGCGGAGCTGACGTCGGCGGTGGCACCGACATCGGTGAGCGCCACGTTCGAGGCGGCGGGGCCGGCCGCCGCGGAGCGGGCTTCGAGGGTGAACCAGACACCGGCCCCGGCGAGGACGACGGCGGCGGCGAGGAGGAGCACGGGCAGCCTGCGCCAGACGGGCCGGACCCTGGCCGGGGCTTCGGCAAGTTCCTCGGGGCTGACCTCGGCCTCGGCCTCGGCCTGGGGTGCCGGGTCGCCCGGCTCGGCCTCGGCATCGGCCGACGAGTCTGCCGCGGCTGGTCGTGAGTGGTCAGGAGGGTTAGAACCCTCATTACCACTCACGAGAGCCGCGGTGGCGCTGTCTTGCGCGGCCTCGATCTCGGCCGGCTCCTCCACCTCGGTCTTCGCGCGGCTCATCGGGCACCCACCGGCAGCTGGTCGAGCGCGCTGAGCTTCCAGCCGTCGGGCGTCCGGCTCAACGCCGCCGCGAAGCGGTTGCGCTTGACCGCCGGGGCCGTTCCCTGCTTCGCCATCGTGATCTCCACCGAGGCCAGCAGCTTCGCCGTGCCCGCGTGCTCGTCCAGCTCGCTCAGGCCCGCGTCCACCACGCGGCCCGTCGCCACCGTGGCGTTCGCCGCCAGGGTCTTCTTCGTCGTCTCGTCCGTGCGGGCCAGCTGGTCGTGGAGCGGGCCCGTCGAGGCCGACAGCCACTTGCCCAGGCCGGCGTTCACGTCGTGGTAGTCCAGCGTGTTCAGCTCGGCCACCAGCGTGCGGCCGGCGGCCAGTGCTTCGTCACGGGCGGCCCCGTACGTCACGGTCGACGCGTGGGCCGCCGCGTACCACGAATAGCCCGACCAGCCCGCGAACACCGCCGCGGCCGCGGTCATCGCCACCGATGCAAGCTTCAGCGCAGCCACAGCACCTCCCCGAGGGTCGTCGCCGTTGCCTGCGTCCCGAGTGACAGTGGGTTGGTCAGCCCGCCCGGCAGGACCGCGGCCGGGACCGGCGGGTGCGGCGCGTTCTGCGAGCCGCGCACCGAGCTCGGGTCCCCGTACGGCAGCGTGCAGGCCGCGTCGGTGTTGAACGGCATCGGCGAGAGGTCGTCGCTCGGGCGGCGCGGCGTCTTTTCGTAGCCCTGGCGGCACGGCGGCGGGTCGTTGAAGTTCAGCACCAGCCCCATCCGCAGCTGGTCGCCGCGGTCGGTCAGCGCCGACCCGACCGTCGCGACCGCGCGGGGCACGTCCGCCAGCAGCTGCTCCTCCGCCGGGGTGCGGGTGCCGAACACCCGGGCCGTCGTCAGCAGGTTGGCCAGCAGGATCGGCAGGCCCGGGTCGTTCTCCTTCAGCAGGCCGCCGAGTTCGGACGCCGCCGGCGGGGCGGCCGCGATCAGCCGCCGCAGGTCGCCGTCGGAGTTCGCCAGCTGCTGGGCGAAGACGCGGGCGTTGCTGCTGAACGAGCGCCACGCCCCGGAGGAGTCGAGCTGGGTCCGCAGCACGGTCGCGCCGTCGCCGATCAGCTTCGACGTCTGCGGCAGGTGGCTGCTCGCCTCCTGGGTGAACGTCGTCGCCGAGTCCATCAGCGTCTGCAGGTCCGGGCCGGTGCCGCGCAGGGCGTCGTCGAGCTCGTTCACCACCGTGCGCAGGTCCTGGGTCGGCACCGACGCGGTGAACGAGTCCAGGTCGGTCAGCAGGCTGTTGACCGGCAGCGGCAGCGTCGTCGACTCGCGCCGGATGACCGAGCCGCCGTCGAGGTAGGGCGCGTCGGCCGTGCGCGGCTGCAGGTCGACGTACTGCTCGCCGACCGCCGAGCGGTTCGCCACCACGGCCCGCGAGTCCGCCGGGATGCGCGGGGCGTCGTCGTTGATCAGCAGGTCCGCCTCCATCCCGGTGACGGTGAGCCGCAGCTCGCCGACCCGGCCGACGGCGACGCCGCGGTAGGTCACCTCGCCGTTGGTGAACAGCCCGCCGCCTTCGGCGAGTTCGAGCTTCACCGTGTAACTGCCGGAACCGAACAGCCGGCCCAGCCCGGCGTAGTTCGCGCCCACGAACGCCGTCGTGGCCAGCGCGATCACGATGAACAGGACGACCTGGACGCGTACTTTGGCGCTCAGCATCAGCGGCCTCCGGAGGGAGCCGGGGTCTTGCTCACCGACGGGAAGGTCGGCAGGCCCGTCTCCGGGACACCCTCGCCGAGCGGGGGCAGCTGCACGCCGGGTGCCGGGATCATCGTGATGAAGGCGTTGATGTAGTCGCCCTTCACCGCGTTCAGCACCGAGTCGGGGAACGGGAACGTCGGCAGCATCTGCAGCGACTGCGGCAGGTCCTTCCCGGCGTCGGCCAGCTGCTGCAGGATCGGCGCCAGCGCGTGCAGGTCGGCCACCATGTCGGCGCGGCTGCGGTCGACGACGTCGGTGGCCACCGTGCCGAGCCGGTCCAGCGACTGCAGCATCGACACGAGCTGGGTGCGCTGGTCGGTGAGCGTCCGCAGGCCCGGCGTGAGGTCGGTCAGCGCGCCGGAGATCTGCTCGTGCCGGTTCGCCAGCGTGGCCGAGAGCCGGTTCAGCCCGTCGAGCGCTTCGGTGATGTCCGAGCGGTGCGCGTCCAGGTCGGTCATCAGGGTGTTCACCCCGGAGAGGAACGACCGGATCTGCTCTTCGTTGCCGTCCATCACTTTCGACAGTTCACGGTTGATCGTCTGCAGCTGCCCGATCCCGCCGCCGTTGAGCAGCAGGGAAAGGGCGCCGAAGATCTCTTCGAACTCGGGGTTGCGGTTGGTGCGGTCCAGGGTGATCGTGGCGCCGTTCGCCAGCCGCCCGTTCCCGGAGGCGTTCTGCGCTTCGCCGTCCGGGGGAGCCAGCTCGACGAACTTCTCGCCGAGCAGGCTGGACTGGCGCAGCCGCGCGACCGCGTTCGCGGGCAGCACGACGTCGCCGTTGACTTCCAGCACCGTCTCGGCCGTCCAGCCGTCGCCGCCCAGCCGGACTTCCCGCACCCGGCCGACCGGGACGTCGCCGACCTTTACCGCGGCCTGCGGCACCAGGTCGAGGACGTCGGCGAACTGCACGGTCACCGAGTACGGGTGGTCGCCGACGTCGGCGCCGCCGGGCAGCGGCAGGTCGTAGACGCCCTTGAACTCACCCGACGAGCAGCCGGCCAGCGTCAGGCACCCGACGGTGACGGCAGCGAGGACCCGCTTCATCGCCCGCCCCCGTTCGTGTAGACGTCACCGGTGGCCGGCAACGGCAGCGGCGGCTGCTGCCGGAGGTAGTAGTCGAGGTCTCCGCGGCCGAGGAGCCGCCCGGTCTTCGGGTCGACCGCCTGGAGCACGTTCAGCACCGCCAGTGGCGCGACGTCGAGCGTTTCGGCCAGGGACGCACGCTGCTCGACGAGCGTCCGCGTGGTCGTCACCAGGTTGTCCACATTGGCCTTGAGCGCGCCGCGGTTGTCCCGGATGAACGTCTGGACGTCGCCGAGCGCGCGGCCGAGGCCGTCGAGGGCCTGCGCCAGCTCGCCGCTGTTGGCGGCCAGCGTGCCGGAGATCTGCGCCAGCTGCTGGTTCACGGTGCTCACCTGGTTGTCGTTGGTGGCCAGCATGGTGGTGAACTGCTGCAGCTCGGTGACGGTGCCGAACAGGTCGCTCGAGTTCCCGGCCAGGGTGCGGGCCAGCTGGGCGAAGTTGCGGACGCTGTCGTTGAACGCCTGGCCGTTGCCCTGCAGGGTCTGCGCGCCGGTCTTCAGCAGGTCCGACAGCGCGCCCTGGGAGTTGGCGCCGTTCGGGCCGAGCGCCTTCGAAATCGTGTCGAGGCTGGCGTAGAGCTGGTCGAGCTCCACCGGGGTGGCCGTGCGCTGGATCGGGATCGTCGCGCCGTCCGGCAGCCGCGGCCCGCCACGGGCCGGCTTGGCGAACTGCAGGTAGCGGTCGGCGACGACGCTCGGCGCGATCACCAGGAGCGTGGTGTCCTCGGCGATGCCGACCGAGCCGTCGACGCTCATGGTCACCTGCACCTGCTCGCCCTTCGGCGTGACCGAGTCGACCTGGCCGATCCGGACGCCGAGCACGCGGACGTCCGAACCGGGGTAGACGCCGACCGCGCGGGTGAAGAACGCCGTGACGTGGTGCTGGCCGGAGCCGGAGAACACCCACCACAGCGCCGCCGAGACGACGAGGGCGAGCAGCAGCGCGGCGGCGACGAAACGGCTCGCCAGGACGCCGGCGCGGGTGCTGGTCAGTGCGCTCACTTCGCCCCTCCCGGGTTGTTCGGCGGGGTGCAGGGGTCGTGGTTCTCGGGCAGCAGCCCGCAGAGGTAGGCGTCCACCCAGCGGCCGTTGCCGGCCGTGTTGTTGAGCACCCGGAAGTACGGGCCGGCCAGCTGCAGGCCCTTGGAGAGGTTGTCGTTCTGCCGCTTGAGCAGGTCGGTGACCTGGTTGAGCGACTGCAGGGCCGGCTTGAGCGCGTCGTTGTTGTCGTGCACCAGCCCGCTGAGCTGGCCGGCCAGCCGCGCCGAGCCGTCGAGCAGGTCGCGGATCGCGTCGCGGCGGCTGTTCAGCTCGGTGAGCAGCAGGTTGCCGTCGCCGATCAGCTTCTCGAAGTCGTCGTTCGAGTTCGCCAGCGTCGTGGTCAGCTTCCGTGCGTTGGCCAGCAGCTCGGCGATCTGGCTGTCGCGGCCGGACACCGTCTTGGACAGCTGCGAAAGCCCGTCGAGCGCGCTGCGGACGTGCTCGGGGGAGTTGCGGAAGGTGTCCGACAACGTGGTGAAGCTGTCCGCGAGCTGCTTGGTGTCGATCGCGCCCACGGTGTCGGCGAGGCCGTTGAAGGCGTCGGTGACGTCGTAGGGCGTGACCGTCCGGCTCCGCGGGATGGGGCGACCGGGGTCCTGGACGTCGTCGCCGGTGGGGTTCAGCGCGAGGAACTTGCGGCCCAGCAACGTCTTGATCTTGATCTCGGCGGAGGTGCGGTCGCCGATCCAGGCGTTCTTGACCCGGAAGGAGATCAGCACGTGGTCGTCGGCGAGCTGCACCTGCCGGACCTCGCCGACCTTGATGCCGGCGATCCGGACCTCGTCGTCCGGCTGCAGGCCGGCGGCCTCGGAGAACTCGGCCTCGTAGGTGGTTCCGCCGCCGACGATCGGCAGGTTGTCGTAGTTGAACGTGACCGTCAGCGCCGCGGCCAGCGCGACACTGCCGACCACGCCCAGCACGATCGGATTGCGCTCTTTGTAGGACTTCACGATCCGCACCTCGCCGTTTTGGTCAGCACTCCGCGCGGAGGCGTGGCTTCGAGCGTGGCGCCGCAGAGGAAGAAGTTCATCCACGATGCGTAGGAGGCGGTCCGGCCGATTTCGTTGAACTTCACCGGCAGGTTGGTCAGGAAGCTGTCCACATCGGACTGGTTCTGGGCCAGGGTGCCCGCGACCTTCTGCAGGCCGTCGATGCTGTCCTTCAGCGGCGGGCGGGCCTGCTCGAACAGCCCGGCGGTGGACTCGGTCAGCGCGCCGATCCCGCTGATGGCGTCGCCGATCGCGGCCCGGTCGCCCGCCAGGCCGGAGACCAGCTGACGCAGGGTGGACACGAGGTTCGCCAGCGCGTCACCCTTGCCGTTGACCGTGTTCAGGACCGTGTTGAGGTTCCCGATCACCTCGCCGATCACCTTGTCGCGCCCGGCGAGGGTGGTGGTCAGCGACCCGGTGTGCAGCAGCAGGCTCTCGACGGTGCCGCCTTCACCCTGCAGCACCTGGACGATCTCGCCGGAGAGTTCGTTGACGTCGTTCGGCGAAAGCGCCTGGAACAGCGGCTTGAAGCCGTTGAAGAGGTCGGTGAGGTCCAGCGCCGGTGTCGTGCGGTCCAGCGGGATCTCGGCGCCCTTCGGCAGCTGCTCCCGGGTGCCGGTGTTCCCGCGCTCGAGGGCGACGTACCGCTGGCCGACCATGTTGCGGTACTTGATGACCGCGTGGACGTCGGCGGGCAGCCGCCGGCCCTGGTCGAGGGAGAACCCGACCACCGCGCGGTTGCGGTCGCCGATGTCGAGGGACTCGACCTGGCCGACGCGGACCCCGGAGATGCGCACGTCGTCGCCGACGTTGAGCGAGGTCGCGTCGAGGAACTTGGCCGTGTAGCGCTCGGTGGCGCCGACGCCGGAGTTCGTGATGGAGATGGCGAGCAGGGTCGTGGCCAACGCCGTGACGGCGATGAAGATCAGGCTCTTGATCAGCGGGGCGGCGATGTTCCTCACTTGAGCGTCACCTCCGTGCCGCGGAAGAGCGGCCCGACGAGCACGCTGCTCCAGGCCGGGACCTCGGCCGTCGGCACCCCGATCGTCGGGGCGACCAGGGTGGACAGCAGCTGCTGCTCCTGCGGCGAGTTCGCGAGCCCGAGGTCACCCCGGCCGCCGGTGAGCAGCGGGTGGCCGGTGGTGCCCGGGGCCGCCGCGGCGGTGCCGATCGTCGGGGAGACGCCGGAGGGGTAGCACCGCGGCTCGCCGCCGCCGGTGAAGCGCGGGTCGTCCCGGCCGGGGACGTACTTGCCGCTGTCGGGGACGACAGCGACGTCGGCGTGGAAGCCCGGTTCCTTCGTGCCCGCCCCGAGCACCTTGTCCATGGAGCCTCTCAGTGCGTTGAGCGAGCCGATCGTGCAGGCGAAGCTGGGGGAGTACTTCGCCGCGATCTCCAGCGGCGCGCGGCTGTCGGCGGCCAGGGAGATGAGGTTGTCGCGGTTGTTGGCCAGGAAGGTGGCGACCTCCTGGGACGACGACGTCACCTGCTGGTACACCCCGGCGAGGTCGGCCTGCTTCTCCTTGACCGTGTTGAGCGTGACGGCGGAGTCGGTGAGCGCGTCCAGGAGGTCGGGCGCGATGTCGCCGTAGAGCCGGGAAACCTTCGCGAGGTCCCGGACGTCCGAGGTCAGCTGCGGGAGGTCGGGGTTGAACTCCTTCAGGTAGTCCGCGGCGGTGCTGATGGTCCTGCCGAGCTGCTCGCCGCGGCCTTCCAGGGCCGTCGAGACCGCGGTCAGCGTCGTCGCCAGCTTCTGCGGCTGAACCGCCTGGAGCACCGGGAGCAGGTTGTCGAAGACCCGTTCCAGCTCGACCGCGTTGGCCGACCGGTCCTGCTCGATGACGTCGCCGGCGACCAGGTGCGGGGCCCGCTCACCGTCCGGGATGGACAGCTGGACGTACCGCTCGCCGAACAGCGTCTTCGGGACGAGCAGCGCGGAGACGTTGCGGGGCAACATGTCCACCCGGTCCGGTTCGAGAGCAAGCGCTATCTCGGCGCCCTGCGGCGTCGCCCGGACGTCGCGGATCTCGCCGACGAGCACGCCGCGGGCCTTGACCTGGCCACCCGGGGAGAGCTGGTTGCCGATCCGGCTCGCCTTGAGCGTCACCGGGACCGTCGTGACGAAGTCCTTGTCGTAGACCTTGATGGACAGCGTCACGAGGACGCCCATCACGACCAGGAACAGCACGCCCGCGGTGCGGACCCCGGCCTTGTGGCGGGTTTCGCGTCTCATCCGGCCACCTGCACGGTCGTCGTCGCGCCCCAGATCGCCAGGGACAGGAAGAAGTCGAGGACGCTGATCGCGACGATCGCGGTGCGCACCGCGCGGCCCACCGCGACCCCGACGCCGGCCGGGCCGCCGCTCGCGCGGAAGCCGTAGTAGCAGTGCGCCATGACCACCACGACGCTGAACACCAGGACCTTCCCGAACGACCACAGCACGTCGCCGGGTGGCAGGAACAGCAGGAAGTAGTGGTCGTAGGTGCCCGCGGACTGGCCGAAGAACAACACGGTGACTTCGCGCGAGGCGAGGTAGCTGGAGAGCAGCCCGATCGCGTAGAGCGGGATGACGGCGAGGAAGCCGGCGATCACCCGGGTCGTCACCAGGTACGGGACGCTGGGGATGCCCATGACTTCGAGGGCGTCGATCTCCTCGGAGATCCGCATCGCGCCGAGCTGCGCGGTGAAGCCGCAGCCGACGGTGGCGCTCAGGGCGAGCCCGGAGACCAGCGGCGCGATCTCGCGCGTGTTGAAGTAGGCGGAGACGAACCCGGCGAAGGCCGACGTCCCGACCTGGTTCAGCGCGGAGTAGCCCTGGAGGCCGACGACCGTGCCGGTGGCCACGGTCATCCCGATCATCACGCCGATCGTGCCGCCGATGACGGCCAGCGCGCCGCTGCCGAAGCTGACCTCGGCCAGCAGGCGCACGACTTCGCGCAGGTAGCGGTGCAGGGCCCGCGGGGTCCAGGCGATCGCGCGGAGGAAGAAGAGGATCTGGTCGCCGAGGGTGTCGAGGAAGCCGAACCGGCGGTCGACGGCCTCGCGTACCCGAGCTGCTCTCGGGAGGTCCGTGGTCGTCACTTCTAGCTCCCCTTGGGCGGGACGAGTTGCAGGTAGACGGTGGTGAGGACGAGGTTCAGCACGAACAGCAGCAGGAAGGTGATGACCACCGACTGGTTCACCGCGTCGCCGACGCCCTTCGGGCCGCCCTTGGGGTTGAGCCCGCGGTAGGAGGCCACGACCCCGGCGACGAAGCCGAAGATGAGCGCCTTGATCTCGCTGATCCACAGGTCGGGCAGCTGGGCCAGGGCGGAGAAGCTGGCCAGGTAGGCGCCCGGGGTGCCGTGCTGCATGATCACGTTGAAGAAGTAGCCGCCGAGCACGCCGACGACGCTGACCATGCCGTTGAGGAAGACCGCGACCCCCATCGCCGCGAGCACCCGCGGCACGATCAGGCGCTGGACCGGCGAGACGCCGAGCACCTCCATCGCGTCGATCTCTTCGCGGATGGTGCGGGAGCCGAGGTCGGCGCACATCGCGCTGCCGCCGGCACCGGCGATGAGCAGCGCCGTCACGATCGGGCTGGCCTGCTGGATGATCGCCAGCACGCTCGCCGCGCCGGTGAACGACTGCGCGCCGATCTGCGTGGTCAGCGAGCCGATGTGCAGCGCGATCACCGCGCCGAACGGGATCGAGACCAGCGCCGTCGGCAGGATCGACACACTCGCGATGAACCAGAACTGCTGGATCAGCTCACGCACCTGGAACGGGCGGCGGAAGGTCAGCCGGACGACGTCGAAACCGAGTCCGTAGAGCCGGCCGGTCTGCCGCAGTGCGGCCGCCCCCGGGAACGACGCCGTCGTCGTCCGTTCGGCCATTCGTGTGCCTCCAGCGGTTTCGGCGGCACGACGAATACGCCCGAGATGACCAAAGGGAAATGGACCGAACGGAGTAACAATTGTCGGCCATTCACGGTCTCGGGGATACCGTGCCGTTTCCTACTGGTCGGTACGCTAACGACGGCCTTGCTGGGAGACAAGAACTTGAGCAGGATCACGGGGTCACGGGCTGGTAACCCCACATTTCTTGTCCGGTACTGACAAACGGACCCGATCTTGTTGTCAGCAGAGGAAAAGAAAGTTACCTCCGAGTCGCACCCGAGCTTGACAAGCTACCCGGTTTTGTCAATTCCGGAGCCGTGCGCCGAAAGGCACCTTCGGTGCGGAAGGTGCCCCTTCGGCTCGGCACGGGTCAGGACTTGAGGTCGGCGAGGAGCTCGTAGGAGCGGACGCGGTCGGTGTGGCCGTGGACCATCGTGGTGACCATCAGCTCGTTCGCGCCGGTGTCGGCGAGGAGCTGCTCGAGTCCCTTTTGGACGGTTTCGGGCGAGCCGACGATGCTGGACCCGAAGCGCTCGGCCAGGAACGCACGGTCCATTTCGGTGTACGGGTACTCCGCGGCCTCTTCCGGCGTCGGCAGCGCGATCGGGCGGCCGCGGCGGAGGCTGAGGAACGTCAGCCCGCTGGGGCCGGCCAGGAACCGGGCGCGCTCGTCGGTTTCGGCGGCGACCACGGACACGCCGAGCATCACGTACGGCTCGTCGAGCACGCCGGGCCGGAAGTTCTCGCGGTACAGCTGCACGGCCGGGATGGTGTTCTCGGCGGCGAAGTGGTGGG
This sequence comes from Amycolatopsis sp. NPDC005003, assembly GCF_053600695.1. Taxonomy (NCBI): domain Bacteria; kingdom Bacillati; phylum Actinomycetota; class Actinomycetes; order Pseudonocardiales; family Pseudonocardiaceae; genus Amycolatopsis; species Amycolatopsis sp. NPDC005003. The sequence continues at coordinate 18,754 of NZ_JBSGAI010000053.1, forward strand.
CGAAGGAGAACGGCAGCCCGAGCCGTCCGGCCAGCTGGGCGCTGAAGCCGCTCGAGCCGAGCAGCCACACCGGCGGCTGGTTGCCCTCGGCCACCACCGCGTTGACCCCGCGGGCCTCCGAGTGGGTGAAGTAGCCGATCAGCTCCTGCAGGTGCTCCGGGAAGTTCTCCGCCGACAGCCCGCCCGGCCCTCGCAGGGCGAGCGCGGTGCGCTGGTCGGTGCCGGGCGCGCGGCCGATGCCGAGGTCGATCCGGCCGGGGTGGAACGCCTCCAGGGTGCCGAACTGCTCGGCGACGACCAGCGGCGCGTGGTTGGGCAGCATGATGCCGCCCGACCCGACGCGGATCCGCTCGGTGGCGTCGGCGACGTGCCCGATCAGCACGACGGTGGCCGAGCTGGCGATGCCGGGCATGTTGTGGTGCTCGGCCAGCCAGTAGCGGTGGTAGCCCAGCCGTTCCGCGGCGCGGGCGAGGTCCAGGGTGTTGCGCAGCGTCTCGCCGACGGTGTTCCCCTCCGAGACGGGGGACAGGTCGAGCACGGACAGCGGCACGTCAGGCAGTGAGCTCACAACCGGGGTCAACGCCCCGGTGCCGCCATTGCTTCCCCCGTCCTTGATTTCTTCAGCGCCGCCGGATCACCGCCGCTGAACGTCACGACGCCGTCCGGGCGCACGAGCAGCGCGTCGGCCGGGGCGTCCGGGCAGGCGGCTGTGACGATCTTCACGCCCGGTCCGGCGGCTTCGCGCAGGTCGGCGCGGTCGGCGAAGTCGAACAGCACGGTCCGCGCGGCCCGCATGACCTCGGCCACCCGGGTCGCCTTCCCGTCGACGGTCAGCGGCAGGTCGGCGACGTACGGCAGCTCGTCGGTGTCCCGCAGCAGCCCGCCCAGGTGCCGCGTGGCCTCGGGCAAGGCGGCCAGGTCGCCGAAGAGCGTCCGCAGGGCGTCGCCGTCCTCGCCGGTCAGGCGGTCCAGCAGGGCTTGGACGCGGGTGTGCGTCAACGCTCGCGCCGCCACCGGGTGCCGCTCGGCGTGGTAGCTGTCGAGGAGGCTTTCCGGCGCCGAACCGCGCACGACGGCGGCGAGCTTCCAGCCGAGGTTGACCGCGTCGAGCAGCCCGACGTTGAGCGAAGACCCACCGGCGGGGAAGAGGTGTGCGGCGTCGCCGGCCAGGAACACGCGGCCGGCCCGGTACCGCTCGGCCAGCCGCGCCGAACTCACCGTCCGCGACAGCCAGAGCGGCTCGCCGAGCGGCAGGTCGCTGCCGAGGACCCGCCGGACGGCGGCCCGGAACTCCTCCAGCGTCGGCTCGCCGGGCGGTTCGGGCGTCACTTCCCGGACGCCGACGATCACGACACCTGGCGTCAGCGACGTCACCAGCACGCGCCCGCCCGGCCGGCGGCTCCAGCCGGGGGTCGTCTCGGCGAACAGCGGCTCGTCCGCCCGGAAGTGGCCGAAGCGCAGCAGTTCGCCGTCGGTGGTGCCGGGGAACCCGATGCCGGCCAGCTCGCGCACGCGGCTGTGCGCGCCGTCGCAGCCGACGACGTACTCCGGTTCCGCGCGGTACTCGCCGTCCGGGCCGCGGACGGTGAACGGGTCGAGGCTCACCAGTTCGTGCCCACGCCGGATCTCGGCGCCGAGCTCGGTGGTGTGCTCGGCCAGGACGGCCTCCATTCGCGGCTGCTGCACCATGAGCCCGGGCAGCGGCTTCGCGAAGTGCAGCGCCACCGGGCCGAACGGAAAGCGGGGGAGCGGCCCGGCGAACCCCGCCTCGGCCCGGAACCGGCCGAGGAGCCCGCGGTGGTCCAGCTGCTCGACGATCCGGCCGGCGAGCCCGTTGGCCCGCGGCCTCGGGTCCGGGGCGGCCCGCCGTTCCAGGACCACCGGGGTGACGCCGCCGAGCCGCAGCTCCGCCGCCACCATCAGGCCCACCGGGCCCGCTCCGATCACCGCGATCTCCATGACGCCCTCCCTGATGTCAGTTCAAACTGACGACCATGTCAGGCTAGACTGACACCCGTGGAAGCGGAAGAGGTTTCGGGACGCGTCTCGGAAACGGACCCGGCGGTGGCGCTGCGGGCGGTGGGCGCCCTGCACCGGCTCGCCGAGCAGGTCGAAGCGGCGGCCGTCGCGCACGCGCGGGAGCGCGGCTGGTCGTGGGAGCAGATCGGGGACGCACTCGGCGTCGCCCGCCAGTCCGTGCACGCGAAGTACGGGAAGTGAGGTGCTCGTGCTCGACCGGCTGATCGCCAAGAGCCCGTTCGCCGCGGTGGTGACGGCGGCCCTGGAGGAGTCCCGCCGCCGCGGCGACCGGCGGCTCGGCACCGAACACCTGGTGCTGGGCCTGCTGCACGACCCGGACTGCGCGCTCGCGCTCGGCACGGACCTGGCCAGGGCCCGCGCGGCCCTCGACCACCTCGACCGGGCCGCCCTGGCGGCGCTCGGCATCGAGGTGGACGGTCTCCGCCCGGCGGAAGTCCCGCCGCGGCGCGGGAAGCTGACGCCGGGAGCGCTGACGTCCGGGGCGCGCGCGGTCGTCAACGAGGCGATCCGCGGGGCACCGCGGCCGCGCGATCCGGCCCAGCTGCTGCGGGTGCTCGTGAAGCTGACTCCGCCCGACCCGGCGGCCGATCTGCTGGGCGAACTGGGCGTCGACCGGGACGCTGTTCGCCGTCGGCTGGATTCCCGCACCTGATGCCGCGGGATTGGCTACGGTGGGCGAATCGGAAAATGAACAACAGGAGGTCGGGTGCCGCGTCCCGAGCGACCCTTGGATCCCGGGGATGATCTGCTGATCGAATTCGCCGCCGATCTGCGGCGGTTGCGCGAGAGCGCCGGGAATCCCACCTACCGCGAGCTCGGGCGGCGCGCGCACTACTCGGCCGGCACGCTGTCGGAAGCCGCCGGCGGGCGGAAACTCCCCAGCTTGGCGGTCACCTTGGCCTATGTCCGGGCCTGCGGCGGGGTGCCGGGGGAATGGGAGGAACGCTGGCACGCCGTCGCCGAAGAGTCGCGCGCGGGCGGTGCCGATTCACCGCCGGAGCAGGAACCAGGGGAAATTCCGCCGTACGTCGGGCTGGCCGCTTTCGGCCCCGCCGACGCGGAACGTTTCTTCGGCCGGGAACGGCTTGTCGAAAAACTCGTCGAACGGCTCGCGAGACAACGTTTTCTCGCCGTCCTCGGCGCTTCCGGTTCGGGGAAGTCGTCGCTGCTGCGGGCCGGTCTGCTGCCTTCGGTGAAGGGCCCGGTCGTGCTGCTCACCCCGGGCCCCCGCCCGCTGCAGGAGTGCGCGGTCAAGTTCGCCGCCGCGCTCGGTGTCGCGCCCGGCGCCCTGCTCGACGACTTCGCCGCGCACCCGCGCAACCTCGGCCTCGCCGCCCGTCAGCTCGCCGACGGCGCCGAAGAGGACCTGGTGCTGGTCGTCGACCAGTTCGAAGAGGTCTTCACCCTCTGCCAGGACGACGAGGAGCAGGCCCGGTTCCTCGACGCGCTCGTCACCGCGACCACCGAACCGGGCAGCCGCACCCGGGTGGTCCTCGGCATCCGCACCGACTTCTACACCCACTGCGCGCGGCACGCCGAGCTCGCCGAGGCCATGCAGGACGCCCAGGTGCTGGTCGGCCCGATGACGACCGAGGAGCTCCGGCAGGCCATCTCGCGGCCCGCCGTCGACACCGGGTACCGCGTCGAGAACGCCCTGGTCTCCCGGCTGGTGGCGGACGCCACCGGCCAGCCCGGCGTGCTGCCGCTGCTTTCGCACGCGCTGCTGGAGACGTGGCGGCGCCGCCGCGGCACCACGCTGACCCTCGCCGGCTACGAGTCGACCGGCGGCATCGAGCGGGCCATCGCGCAGACGTCCGAAGGCACCTTCGCGAAGCTGTCGGCACGCCAGCAGCGGCTGGTGCGGCAGATCTTCCTCCGGATGACCGCGCTCGGCGAAGGCACCGAGGACACCAAGCGGCGCATCGGCCGCACCGAGCTGGACGCCGACGAAGCCGACACCGCCGTGGTTCTCGCCGAGCTGGCCGCGGCCCGGCTGGTCACCCTCGACGACACCGGCATCGAAATCGCCCACGAAGCCCTGATCCGCGGCTGGCCGCGGCTGCGCGAATGGCTCACCGAAGACCGCGAAGGCCTGCGCGTCCACCGGCAGCTCACCGAGGCGACCGGCGCCTGGGAGGCCGTCGACGAGGACCCCGGCTGGCTCTACCGCGGCACCCGGCTGGCGATCGCCCGGGAGTGGGCCGCGCGCCAGGACTCCGCGCTCTCCCGGCGGGAACGGCGGTTCCTCGACGCGAGCCTCGCCGTCGAGCACGCCGAACGGGAACGCGACCGGCGGCGCACCCGGCGGCTGCGCCAGCTGGTCGCGCTGCTCGCGGTGCTGCTGGTCTTCGCCGTGGCCGCCACCGTCTACGCCGTGCGCGCCGAGACCACCGCCACCGAACAGCGCAACAACGCGCTCGCCCAGAAGGTCGCCGGCCAGGCGCTGGCCATGCGCGCCACCAACCCCGCGCTCGCCGCGCAGCTCGCGCTCGCCGCGTACCGCCTGGATCCGGGGGCCGAGGAGCGCAGCGCCCTGCTCGGCATGTTCGGCTCGCCGTACGCGACGCGGCTCACCGGGCACACCGGCCGGGTCAACACCGTCGCCCTCCGCCCGGACGGGCAGGTCGTCGCCACGGCCAGCTGGGACGGCACGGCCCGGCTCTGGAACATCCGCGACCCGCACCACCCGGTGCCGCTGGGCGTGCTCGCCGGGCACGAAGGCAACGTGAACAACGTCGCCTTCGCGGCCGACGGCCGGACCGTCGCCACGGCGGGCTTCGACGGCACCGTCCGCGTCTGGGACGTCTCCGACCCGGCCCGGCCGGGACCCGGTACGACGATCGAGCGGCACGAGGGCAAGGCCTACGCCGTCGCCTTCAGCCCGGCCGGGCCGCTGCTGGCGACCGCCGACGTCAAGGGCACGATCCGGCTCTACGACACCACCGACGCCGCCCACCCGCGGCCGGCGGGGGAGCTGACCGGGCACACCTCCTACGTCAACAACCTCGCCTTCAGCGGCGACGGCCGGCTGCTCGCCTCCGCGTCGGCCGACAAGACCGCGCGCGTCTGGGACGTCGCTTCGCGGGCTCAGCTCGGCGTCGCCGCCGGGCACACCGACGTCGTGCACTCGGTCGCCTTCAGCCCCGCCGGTCCCGTGCTGGCCACGGCGAGCCAGGACCAGACCGCGCGGCTGTGGGACCTCGCGGACCCGGCCCACCCCTCGCAGCTGGCGTCGCTCACCACGCACAAGGCGACCGTGCGCTCGGTGGCGTTCGCCGCCGACGGGCGCACGCTCGCCACCACCGGCTTCGACCGCACGGCCCGGCTGTGGGACGTCGCCGACCCGCGGCAGCCGCGTGAACTGCAGTCGCTGCCCGGGCACACCGGCGCGGTCGTCTCCGCGGTGTTCACCCGCGACGGCCGCGCCCTCGCCACGGCCAGCGACGACCAGTCCGCCCGGCTCTGGGACCTGCCGGGGCCGGGCATCCCCGCGCACACGGCCCAGGCGTGCCACGTCGCCCTCGGGCCCGGTGGCAAGCTGCTGGCCTCCGGCGGCTACGACAAGACGGTGCGGCTGCACGACCTCACCGACCCGCACGCGCCGCGGGAGCTGGCCGCGATCGACGGGTTCGAAGACGCGGTGTGCGGCGTCGCCGTCAGCCCGGACGGCCGCACCCTGGCCACCGGCAGCTGGGACCACACGATGACGCTGCGGGACATCACCGACCCGGCCCACCCCGGGCCGCCCGTGGTGTTCAACCGGCTCCACGACGACATCGACGCGGTCGCCTTCAGCCCGGACGGCCGGCTGCTCGCCACCGCGGGCGACGGCCACACGGCCCGGCTCTGGGACCTGGCCGACCGCACCCGGCCGGTGGAGATCGCGAAGCTCGAGGGCCACGACGACGACGTCCACACCCTCGCCTTCAGCCCCGACGGCCGGACGCTGGCCACCGCGGGCTGGGACCACACCGCGCGGCTGTGGGACATCTCGGCGCCCCGGGCGCCGCGGCCGCTGGCGAAGCTGGCCGGGCACACCGACACGATCTTCTCGATCGCCTACAGCCCCGACGGCAGGCACGTGGCCACGGCGAGCGCCGACCGGATGGTGCGCCTCTGGGACGTCACGGACCCGGCGCGCGTGCCGCCCCCGGTGGTGCTGGCCGGCCACGCGGACGTCGTCATGTCGGTGTCCTTCAGCGGCGACGGCCGGACGCTGGCGTCCGGCAGCTACGACCGCACGATCCGGCTGTGGGACGTCGCCACGGCGACGCCGTACGCGGTCTTGCCCGAGCAGCGCGACCGCGTCTACGTCGCCCAGTACGCCCCGGACGGCCACACGCTGGCGGGCGCGGGCGCGGACGGCGTCGTACGGTTCTGGGAGGCCGACCCCGGCCGGGCGGCCGAACGGATCTGCGCGGCGGTTTCGCCGCGGATCACCGAAACCGAGTGGAGCGGGAGCTTCCCGGACCTCGACTACACCCCGCCCTGCCCCTGACCGGGTTGTTCGGCGTTGTTGTTCGGTGGGTGAGCGCGGACACCGAACAACCCGGATCGAGTAGACATGCCCTCGGACGATGTCGTCCCACGACGTTCACTTCACCGGGGGTCTGAAGGGCCCCTTCGCGGACACGGGAACCCGCCTCCCGCTCCGCGAAGGGGCCCTTCAGCGTCTCTCCGGCCGGGCTCGCTCGGCCGGGTGCACCAGCCGGCCTTCCAGGTACCCGGCCGACTCCCCAGGCACACCGGCCTTTCGGTACGCGAGCTGACCGGCCAGGTACGCGAGCTGACCGTCCAGGTACGCGAGCCGGCTTGTGGGCCGCCTTTTCAGGGAGGACGGCAGAGCCCGCCCTCCCTGGGGGCTGCCCCCGCATCCAGCGTATCGAGCGGGTCCGACGAAAAAGCCGGGAAATCCCAGCCTGGAGCGAAGCTGTCCCCAGCCCCGCCGAGTTGTGGACAACCCCGTCAGGCGCGCCGGCCGACCCTCCAGGGACGCGAGCCGACCGGCCAGGCGCGCCGGCCGACCCTCCAGGTACGCCGGCCGACCCTCCAACCACGCGAGCCGACCTTCCAGCCACGAAGGCGTCAGGCGGCGGGAATCCAGTCCGGGTTCGAGGCGAGCACGATCAGCTGCTGCGTCGCCCGGGTCAGCGCCACGTACAGCACCCGGCGGCCCGTCGTCGACTCCGTGATCAGTTCGACCGGCTCCACCAGCACCACCGCGTCGTACTCCAGGCCCTTCGAGTCGAGGCTGCCCACGACCTTCAGCCGCTCGTCGGCCTGCCCCGACAGCCAGCCCGCGACCTCCGGCACCCGGTCCATCGCCGTGATCACGCCGACCGTGCCCTCCACCGCGCCCAGCAGTTCCTTCACCGCCGCCTGCGTCGCCGCGGCCAGGCCGGCCGCCTCCACCGGGCGGACCTCCGGCTCCACGCCCGTGCGGCGGACCGCCACCGGCAGTTCGCCCGCCTCCGCGTGCCCGGCCACCACCTTCGCGGCCAGGTCGAAGATCTCCGCCGAGTTCCGGTAGTTCGTGCGCAGCGTGAACCGCCGCCGGGCGGTCTTGACGCCGAAGGCCTGGTCGCGCGCCGAAGCCGCTTCCGCGGGGTCCGGCCACGAGCTCTGCACCGGGTCGCCGACCACCGTCCAGCTCGCGTACTTGCCGCGCCGGCCGACCATCCGCCACTGCATCGGGGAAAGGTCCTGCGACTCGTCGACGACCACGTGGGAGTACTCGTCGTAGTGCTCCGGCCGGGTCGGTGCCCCGCCCGAGCGTTCCGGCTCGACCTCGAGCACCTGCCGCCGCTTGCGCTTCGGCGGCGGCCCGACCAGCACGCGCAGTTCGTCCAGCAACGCCACGTCCGCGATCGACCAGCCCCGCGACCGGTCCGCGAAGTCCGCGGCCAGCATCGAGATCTCGTGGCGGTTCAGCACGCCCTTCGCGGCCGCGGCCAGCCGCTTCTCGTCGCCCAGCCACTTGAGGATCTGCGCCGGGTACAGCACCGGCCACCACACGACGAGGAAGCGGTGGAAGTCAATCCGCTCGCCGAGGTCGGTGATCAGCTCGGCGCGGTCGATCTGCCTGCCGTCGTCCTTCGCGTGCTCCTCGGCCTTCGCGGCGAGGGCGTCCAGCAGCAGCTCGGCCGCCCGGATCCGCGAGCGGTTCGGCGGCGCGCCCTGCGTGTGGGCCTTGCGGCGGACCTTCTCCAGCTCGCGCGCGTTCAGCTTCAGCACCTCGCCGCGGTAGACGATCCGCATCTCCTCCGGCGCCTCCGGCGGCGTGTCGCGCAGCGCCCGCAGCAGCACCTTCCGGATCCGCAGCGATCCCTTGACGGCGGCGAGCGGCGCCGCGTCCTGCCGGGTCGCCTCCAGGCCGTCGAGGACTTCGCCGAGCGCGCGCAGTTCGACGTTCGTCTCCCCCATCGAGGGGAGGACCCGGGAGATGTAGCTGGTGAACACGCCCGACGGCCCGATCACCAGCACACCGGCCCCGCCGAGCTGGCGCCGGTAGCGGTACAGCAGGTAGGCGGCGCGGTGCAGCGCGACCGCGGTCTTCCCGGTGCCCGGCCCGCCGGTGATCTCGGTGACCCCGCGCCAGGGCGCCCGGATGACCTCGTCCTGCTCCTTCTGGATGGTCGCGACGATGTCGCGCATCTTCTCGCCGCGCGAGCGCCCCAGCGCGGCCATCAGCGCGCCTTCGCCGACGATCGCCATGTCCTCGGGCACGGCGTCGGCGATCAGCACGTCGTCGTCGACGTCGAGGACGTTCTGGCCCGAGCAGCGGATCACCCGCCGCCGCACCACGTCCATCGGTTCCTCGGCCGTGGCCTGGTAGAACGCCGCCGCGGCCGGCGCGCGCCAGTCCGTGACGAGGTTGTCGAACTCGGCGTCGCGGATGCCGAGCCTGCCGACGTAGGTGCGTTCTCCCGCGCGGTCGTCGAGCCTGCCGAAGACGAGACCCTCGTACTCGGCGTCGAGCGTCTGCAGCGTCTGGTTGGCGTGGTAGACCATCATGTCGCGCTCGAACAGCATCGACGCCTGCTCGAAGATCGCCTCGCGCTGCGCTCCCTGGCCGATCTCGTAGCCCTTCGCGCGCATGGCCTCGGCCTGCACCCGCAGTTCGTCCAGACGGGTGTACACGCGATCGACGTGGGCTTGCTCGATGGCGATCTCGGCCCGTCTGACCCGAGGTTCGGACACGCATGGCTCCTTGACAGCTTTTGGGATCGCCTCCGAGGGCGAAGAACGACTCTACGCGGTGGCCCGGGCGGGGACACCCGTGTCCCGGTCATCCGCTCGGTACGGCTGCCCCGCACAATCGGGGGGTGACCAGGATCGTGGCCGGGACGGCGGGCGGACGGCGGCTGAAGGTGCCGCCGAAGGGCACCCGGCCGACGTCGGAACGCGTGCGGGAAGCCCTGTTCAACGCCCTGGAGACGGCGGGCGAGCTGGACGGCGCCCGCGTCCTCGACCTCTACGCCGGCTCCGGCGCGCTCGGCCTCGAAGCCCTCTCCCGCGGCGCGGCGGACGCGCTGTTCGTGGAGTCCGACCGGCGGGCGGTGGACGTCCTGCGCGGCAACGTCGCGGCCGTGGGCCTGGGCGGCACGGTCCGGGCCGGGCAGGTCGAGGCGGTCGTCGCCGCGCCCGCGCCCGCCGCGTTCGACCTCGTGCTCGCCGACCCGCCCTACGCGGTGGACGCGGCCGCGCTCGGGTCCGTGCTGGCCTCGCTGGCCGCGGGCGGCTGGCTCGGGCCCTCGGCCCTGGTCGTGATCGAGCGCGCCGCGCGCGACGGCGAGCCGGACTGGCCGCCGGGCTTCGAGCCGACGCGCACGAAGAAGTACGGCGACACGGCCGTCTTCTGGGCGGAGTACGCGGCTGTGGCGTGAGCCACGCGGCGGAGACCGGGTCCGGCACGGTAGCGTCCGCGCCATGCGGCGTGCGGTCTGTCCCGGTTCCTACGATCCGGCCACCAACGGGCACCTCGACATCATCGAACGCGCCAGCGTGCTGTTCGACGAGGTCGTCGTCGCGGTGGGGGTGAACAAGAACAAGAAGGGCCTCTTCGAGATCGAGGAGCGCCTGGAGATCCTCCGCGAGATCACCGCGAAGCTGCCGAACGTGCGGGTCGACTCGTGGGAGGGCCTGCTGGTCGACTACTGCCGCGACAACGACATCGCCGCGGTCGCCAAGGGCCTGCGCTCGGTCAGCGACTTCGACTACGAGCTGCAGATGGCGCAGATGAACCGGGAGCTCACCGGCGTCGAGACGCTGCTGATGGCGAACAACCCGGTGTACGGCTTCGTGTCCAGCTCGCTGGTCAAGGAGGTCGCCGCGCTCGGCGGCGACATCGAGCGGTTCGTGCCGCCGATCGTCTACGAACGCCTCTCGGAGAAGTTCCCGAAGCTCGGCGGCTGATCCGCGCCGGGTCCACATCGGACGCGCGCGTGTCCGGTTCCCGTCGTTCGGCCCCCTCCGTTCGTCGGGACTTCGGCCCGGTGATGCGGGAGTTCACGTCGGCGTCTCCTGACGATCATTCGATCGGGTTACGGTCCGAAAATGACCAACTACCGATCGCGCCTGGCTGCCGTCCTGCTCGCGCTCTTGGCGACGTTGTTCGCCGGGGTCACCACCGCGGCTTCCCCCGCGGTGGCCGCCCAGAACGCCTGCGGGAACCTGGCCGGCTTCTCGCACACGACGCTTTCGGCGCTGCCGCCGGAAGCGACGACGACGTACCACCTGATCCAGACGAACGGGCCGTTCCCGTACCCGAAGAACGACGGCGTCGTCTTCGACAACCGGGAAGGCGTCCTCCCGGCCTGCGCGTCGGGCTACTACCACGAGTACACGGTGCCCACGCCGGGCTCGAGCACCCGCGGCACGCGCCGGATCGTGACCGGCAGCGCCGGCGAGTACTTCTACACCGGCGACCACTACGCCACCTTCAAGGTCATCGACATCGGCGGCGGGACGACGCACGCCTGCGGCGACCTCTCGGGCCTGGCGAAGATCGGCTACTCGCAGCTGTCGTCGGCGGCCAGGACCGTCGTGGACAACGTCCGCAACGGCACCTCGGCCGGCACCACCTACGAGAACCGCGAGGGCGTGCTCCCGGCCTGCGCGTCCGGCTACTACAAGCTCTTCGCCGTCGGCACGAGCGACCGCGTGATCTCCGGCAAGGCGGGCGAGCTGGCCTACACGCCCGACCGCTACGCCACCTTCAAGCGGATCGACCTGAATTCCTGATCCGTGCAACGCGCCGCGCCCCCTCGTCCGTGAGGTACACCGGAAGACGGACGAGGAGGCGCGATGCGGGCTGCGGACGACGCGGACTTCCGGGAGTTCGCCCGGGCGCGTGCCTGGGCACTGAGACGCACGGCGTACCTGCTGTGCGGTGACTGGCACCTCGCGGAGGACCTGGTCCAGAACGCACTGGTCAAGCTGTACCGGGTGTGGCCGAAGATCACCCGGCGCGGACCGGTCGACAACTACGCCCGGCAGGTCCTGCTGCGCTGCTGGCTCGACGAGTCCCGGCGGCCGTGGCGGCGGCGCGAACGCCGTGACGGCGTCGTGCCGGACCAGCCCGCTCCCGCGCCCGACACCGGGATTTCCGGCCCGCTCCTGCGTGCCCTCGCCGAGGTGCCGCCGAAGCAGCGCGCCGCGGTCGTCCTCCGCTACTGCGCCGACCTCCCGGCGGCCGAGGTCGCGGAAGTGCTGCGCTGCTCCGAGGGAACCGTTCGCAGCCAGGCCGCCCGCGGGCTCGAGACCCTCCGGGGTGTGCTCGAGCACAGCGCGGAGAGGAGCGCGTGATGACCGATCTCGAAACCCGGCTGCGTGAGCTGGACCTGGGGGAGCCGCCGCTCGGCTTCGACACCGACGAGGTCGCCGACCGCGCGGCGTGGCACACCCGGCGGCGCCGGGTGGGGATCGTCGTTTCGGTGGTGGCGGTGGCCGTCGCCGCCTTGGCGTTGTTCGCTCCCCGGACGCCTCCGGTGTCACCGGCCGCTCCGCCGTCCCCGCCGTCGCTCGCCGAGCAGGCGCGGATCCGGCAGGCCCTCGCGGACGCCGTGACCGGGGTGTTCCCGGGGCTGCGGGGGCTGACGGTCGGCACGTCCCCGGCCGACGCCATCGGACCCGGCCGGATGGCGGTGACCGCCACCTTCGCCGAGGCCGGCGGACGGCCGGGGACCTTCCAGCTGACGGTGTACGGCCGGCAGGTGCCGGACGACCACGTCCCGTTCGCCCGGTCCTGCCCGAAGCAGGGGCCGGACTGCGAGCGGATCCCGCAGCCCGGCGGAGCGGTGCTGGTGGTGTACGAAACCGGCTACGCGAGTTCGGGGGGATTCACGAAGCTGCGCGGCTTCGTCGGCGTCCTCCGCCGGGCCGACGGCTCGACGGTGACGCTCGTGGACGCGGCGGACGACGCCGACGACTCGGTGCAGCTGAGCAAGGAGCAGCTCACGCGGGTGATCACCGATCCGGCGTTCGTGCTGCCGTAAGGGGGAGCCGGCACCGGGCGTGGTCCAGGGGGGACACGCCCGGTGCCGGTGGCGTTCACCGCTTCGGCGCCCGATGCGGGCAGACTGGGCACAGCGACAGGGGATTGGAGTTGCCGTGTACCGGGTTTTCGAGGCGCTCGACGAGCTCGTCACCATCGTCGAGGAGGCGCGCGGCGTCCCGATGACGGCCAGCTGCGTCGTACCCCGGGGTGACGTGCTCGAGCTCCTCGACGACGTCCGAGACGCGCTGCCGGCGGAGATCGACGACGCCCAGGACGTCCTCGACAAGCGCGACGACCTGATCCACGCGGCCCGCAAGGAGGCGGGCGAGACGGTGGCGGGCGCGAACGCCGAGGCCGAGCGCGCGATCGCCGACGCGACGGACGAAGCGGAGCGCATCCTCGCCGACGCGCGGGCCCGCGCGGAGCAGATGCTCGCCGACGCGCACGACCAGGCCGACCGCACGGTGGCGGCGGGCCAGGCGGAGTACCAGAACCTCACGGACCGCTCCCGGGCGGAATCCGAGCGCATGATCCAGGCGGGCCGCGACGCGTACGACCGCGCGATCGAGGACGGCCGGGCCGAGCAGGCCCGTTTGGTGGCCCAGACGGAGGTGGTCCAGGCGGCGCACGCGGAGTCCGCCCGGATCGTCGACGAGGCCCACGCGGAGGCCGACCGCCAGCGCGCGGACTGCGACGCGTACGTGGACGGGAAGCTGGCGGAGTTCTCGGAGCTGCTGGCGACGACGCTGCGAACGGTGGACTCGGGGCGCAACCACCTGCGGTCGCCGGCCAACCTGCCCAGCTCGGGCGGCCGGCCGACGCTGTACGACTACCAGGTGTGACGAGCTTCTCAGCCTCGCCGGGGTTCGTCACCGGGCTTTCTGCATCTCGGCAGGCCCCTTCTGGTCGCCGGGGCTCGCCGCTGGGCTTTCCGTGCCTCGGCAGGCCGGTTCCGGCCGCCGGGGCTCATCACGGGGTTTCCCCATCTCGGCAGAGCATCCACATCTCGGCAGGGCTGTGGACAACCGATCCTCACCTGCGGCTTTCCCGGCTTTTCGTCGCTCACCCCGGATAGACTGGACCAGGGACCGGCCCCCTGGGGAGGGCGGGCCCGCGCGAGGGGGGCGCACGCGTGAGGGGGCGGGCACTCGCGAGGGGGCGCATCCGAGGCCATCGCCGCCCGACCTGCCCGGGTGCCTGCTCAAAAGGGGTGGCGACCAGTGCGTACCCTGGACTGGATGTCCGAGAACAAGACCCCCCAGCTCGACGACCGCAGCCCGTGGGTGATCGACACCCGTGAGCTCGGCCGTCACGCCGGCCTCAGCCGCGCCGTCAAGCGCAGCGTGCCGGTGGAGACGCCGCTCGGCGTCCCCGATGTCATCACCATCGAAGCCGGCTCCGAGCTGGAACTCGACCTGCTCCTCGAGTCCGTCGTCGAAGGCGTCCTGGTCAGCGGCACCGCGCGGGCCACCGCGAAGGGCACCTGCGCCCGCTGCCTCGACCCGTTGACCGAAGAGGTCGAGGTCGAGGTCCAGGAGCTGTTCGCGTACCCGGGCTCGGCCACCGAGGAGACCACCGAAGAGGACGAGATCCCCCGGCTGGTCGACGACCGGATCGACCTCGAACCCATCGTCCGCGACGCGGTCGTGCTGGCCCTGCCGCTGGCGCCGCTGTGCACCGAGGACTGCGCCGGGCTCTGCACGGACTGCGGCGTCAAGTGGGCCGATCTCGAGCCCGGACACGGGCATGAGAAGATAGACCCTCGGTGGGCCGCACTCGTCGAGCGCTTCGACGAGAACGCGGGCGAAAAGCCTGGGCCCAGCTGAGCAAGCCTGACGAGCGTCCAGCTCGTTCCGGAGGAAAGTTCGCTCGCACCGCGAGCAGACCGTCATAAGGAGATCTACTCGTGGCCGTCCCGAAGCGGAAGATGTCGCGATCCAACACGCGCTCCCGCCGCAGCCAGTGGAAGGCGGCTCCGGTGCAGCTGGTGCCCTGCTCCAACCGCGCCTGCAAGCAGCCGAAGCTCCAGCACGTCGCGTGCCCGTCGTGCGGCCAGCACAACGGCCGCCAGGTCGTCGAGCCCGCCTGATCGGGTAGCCGACATGGGGGGCAAGACGCCCGGGGGACCAGTAGCCGATCGGGCGCTGTTGCTCGAAGCGCTCGGGGTCACCTTGGACCCCGAGCTGCTCCGGCTTTCGCTGACCCACCGTTCGTACGCGTACGAAAACGGAGGTCTGCCGCCGAACGAGCGGCTGGAGTTCCTCGGTGATGCCGTGCTCAGCCTCGTCGTCACCGATCACCTCTACACCACACACCCCGACCTGCCCGAAGGTCAGCTCGCGAAGCTCCGCGCCAGCGTGGTCAACATGCACGCACTGGCGCGGGTGGCCCGCGGGCTCGGCGAGGGCGGGCTGGGGGCGCACCTGCTGCTGGGCAAGGGTGAAGAGCTCACCGGCGGCCGGGACAAGGCGAGCATCCTCGCCGACGGGCTGGAAGCCGTCATCGGCGCCGCGTACCTCGAGCACGGCATCGAGGTCGCCCGCAAGCTCGTGCACCACCTCTTCGACCCGCTGCTCGCCGAAGCGCCGCTGCGCGGGGCCGGGCTCGACTGGAAGACGAGCCTGCAGGAGCTGACCGCGTCGGCCGGGCTCGGCGTGCCCGAGTACAAGGTCGAGGACACCGGGCCGGACCACCGCAAGGAGTTCACGGCCACGGTGCTGGTCGCCGGCCGTCCGCTCGGCCACGGCACCGGGTCGACGAAGAAGGAAGCGGAGCAGAAGGCCGCCGAGACGGCCTGGCGTTCGCTGTCCGCCGAACTCGAGGCGCAGAAGAAGGCCGAACCGGAGTCCTGATCAGCGGGAACCCCCGTTGACGCTTTCCCGGACCGCTCAGTAGCGTGTGGACATCCGCCGCCCGGTGCTCACTGAGAGGTTTGGCGGATGCGTCTGTTCTTCGTTCCCCTGATCGCCGTGGCGCTCGTCGTCGTGCCCGGCCCGGTGGCGTCGGCCGCCCAGGTCCGCGTCAGTTCGCTGGCGGCGCTGCAGTCCGCGATGGACAAGGCGAACGCCGGCGACACGATCGTCCTGGCCGACGGTTCGTACTCCGCGAGTTCGACGTTGTCGATCAAGCGGTCCGGCACCGGCTCGGCGCCGGTGACGATCGCGGCCGAGCACACCGGCAAGGCGACGATCACCGGCTCGAAGACGTTCTCCTTCGCCGACGGTGTGCACAACGTGGTGCTGCAGGGGTTCAAGTTCCGGGGCAGCGCGAAGCTGAGCGTCCCCGCGGGCGCGTCGCACAACCGCCTGTCCCGCAACGACTTCCAGCTCAGCAGCGACGGCAACTGGGTGTCGGTCAACGGCGACGACACCGAGGTCGACCACAACGTCTTCCAGAACCGCACCAGCCAGGGCGTGTTCCTGCAGATCCTCGGGCCGTCGGACGCCATGGCGCAGAACGTCCACGTGCACCACAACTACTTCTTCAACCACCAGTTCTCCGGCTCGAACGGCGGCGAGTCGATCCGGCTGGGGCTGAGCAACCACCAGTCCTACCCCGCGCACGCCGTCGTCGAGAACAACCTCTTCGAGAAGGCCGACGGCGACAGCGAGGCGATCTCGGTCAAGTCGTCGGACAACGTCATCCGCTACAACACGATCCGCGACAGCAAGGGCTACATCGTGCTGCGCCACGGCAACCGCAGCACCGTCGAAGGCAACGTGCTCTTCAACTCCGGAATCCGGTTCCACGGCAACGACCACCGGATCGTGAACAACTACGTCGCCAACTCCGGCGGCCGGGCGATCGTGTTCGGCTCCGGCGAAGAGGCCGACAGCGGCCCGACGAGCAAGCTCCACGACCGGCCGGACCGCGACACCGTCGCCTACAACACGGTGATCGGGTCGAGCAGCGTCATCGACGGCGACGGCGGGAACTTCAAGCCGAAGGACTGCGTGGTCGCGGACAACATCGTCAAGGGCACGTCGGGCACGCTGGTGACGCTGCCGAGCGGGTCGACGGTCAAGTACGAGGGCAACATCACCTTCGGCGGCACGGCGGGCATCCCGTCGAAGTCCGTCGACCCGAAGCTGGTCAAGGACGCGGCCGGGCTCTACCGGCTGGCTCCGGGCAGCCCGGCGGTCGACGCCGGAGCGGGGTCGTACCCGTACGCCGCCAAGGACTTCGACCTGCAGGCCCGGACGGGCACCTTCGACGTCGGCGCCGACGAGTACGCCGCCTCGGGGACGACCCGGGTCCCGCTGACGAAGGCGGACGTCGGACCGGCCGCCTAGGTGCCTCCGCAACGGTGCCGTTCCGAAAAGTGTCGTACCCGCCGGGCACAATGGCCGTATGCCCGAACTTCCCGAGGTCGAAGTCGTCCGCCTGGGCCTGCAGGCGCACGTCGCGGGGCGGACCATCCGCGAGGCGGAGGTCCTGCACCCGCGCGCCATCCGCCGGCACGCACTGGGCGCGGAGGACTTCACGCAGCGGCTCGCCGGCACCCGCGTCGAGGCGGCGCGGCGCCGGGGCAAGTACCTGTGGCTGGAGCTGTCCGACAAGGAGGCGCTGCTGGCCCACCTGGGGATGAGCGGGCAGATGCTCGTCCAGCCGGAGGGCGCGCCGGACGAGAAGCACCTGCGGGTGCGCCTGCGCTTCGAAGACGACGGTCCGGAGCTGCGGTTCGTCGACCAGCGGACGTTCGGCGGCCTGGCGCTCGACGACCTCAGTGACATCGGCGGCGACGTCCTGCTCCCGGACACGATCGCGCACATCGCCCGCGACCCGATGGACCCGGAGTTCGACCTGGACACGGCGGTGCGCGCGCTCCGGTCGCGGCGCACCGAGGTCAAGCGGGCGCTGCTCGACCAGACGCTGGTGTCGGGCATCGGCAACATCTACGCGGACGAAGCGTTGTGGCGCGCTCGCCTGCACTGGGCCCGGCCCACCGAAAAGCTGACCACGGCGAAGGGGCGCGAGCTGCTGTCGGCGGCGTCGGACGTGATGAACGCGGCGCTGGGCGCGGGCGGCACGTCGTTCGACGCGCTGTACGTGAACGTGAACGGCCAGTCGGGCTACTTCGACCGGTCGCTGGACGCGTACGGCCAGGAAGGGCTGCCGTGCCACCGGTGCGGCACGGCGATCCGGCGGGAGCCGTTCATGAACCGGTCGTCGTTCTCGTGCCCGCGGTGCCAGCCGCGGCCGAGGGCGAACTCGGGTAGATAAAGGGGGTTCACCTTTCAGCTAGGATGAATACGCCTGGTAGCTGAGGGAGTGCATCGTGGTCATGGAGCCCGGAAAGTCGACGCTGGCCGACAAGATCGACCGGCTGTTCCACGTGGTCCGCAGGCCCGATCGGGAGCCGTACAGCAACGAAGAGGTCGCGAAGGCCTGCCGCGAAGCGACAGGCGAGAGCTTTTCGACGACGTACTTGTGGCAGCTGCGCACGGGCCGCCGCGACAACCCGACCAAGCGCCACCTCGAGGCATTGGCCCAGTTCTTCGGCGTCCCCCCGGCGTACTTCTTCGACGACGAGCAGAGCCGGAAGATCGCGGAAGAGCTGGCGCTGCTGGGCGCCCTGCGCGACGCGGGGGTCCGGGATCTGGCGTTGCGAGCGGTGACGTTGTCCTCGGACGGCCTCGACACGATCAGCGACATGATCGACGCGATCGCCCGGAGGGAGGCCGGCCGCGGCGGCCCGAAGAAGGAGAGCTGAGGGCGGCGGTGCTTTCGCCCTCGAAGCCGGGGGCGGCCGCGAACCACGGGTCCGGGTTCCGGAACGCCGGTGTGGAACCATGTGCGGCGTCCGCGCGTCGGATTTTCCCCGGCCGCGCAACCACACGCGCTTTGCCGCGTTGAACGTGCCGAAGCCGTTCGGCCGGGGTGTGGCGAGGGAGGCCTGACAGTGGCGCGATCATCGTGGCGGCGGCGACCCGCCCGCTCGCTGTGGCAGCGGGCCCGTCAGGTCGCCGACGGTGTCAGCCTGCCCGAACCGTTCGATGCCCGTGACTTCGTCGCGGGCCTGGCCGCCGAGCGCGGGCGTCCCATCGAACTGATGCCGGTCAGCGCGCCCGAAGGCGCGCCGTGCGGGTTGCTGATGAGCACCGAACGCGCCGACTACATCCTCTACCCGACCAACACGACCGCCCTGCACCGGCGGCACATCGTGCTGCACGAGGTCGGGCACCTGCTGTGCGGCCACGTCGGCGCCGGCGGCCGCACGACCGGCGCCGACGGCGTGGCCATCGACGCCGCCGGCCGGCAGCTCATGCCGAATCTCTCACCCGAGCTCGTCCGGCGGGTGCTCGGGCGCACCACCTACTCGGAGGTCGAGGAGCGCGAAGCCGAGCTCGTCGCGAGCCTGCTCGCCCAGCGCGTCGTCCGGCCCGCCCAGGCGCGCGAACCCGCGCCCGGCGTCCCGGACGGCGTGCGGCGCTTCGATTCCGTGTTCGGCCGCCGCACGTCGTGATCGAAAGCCTCGCCTACTACCTGTGTGCGGTGGGCTTCGCCGGGTTCGGGTACAAGCTCATCGAGGCCCGCCGCAGCCAGCCGGCACGCACGATGTGGTTCCTCGCCGGCTTCGGCATCTGCATCGCCACCGGCATTGTCGTGCTGACGCCCGCGATGTCGGCCCTCGCCGGCCCGGGCCCGGTGGCCGAGTGGGTCCTGAGCCTGGCCGGCGACGAGCTGAAACTGGGCGCGATCGGGTTCGCGACGGCTTTCACGCAGTCGGTGTGGCGCGGCGAGGGGGCGCGGCTCGCCCCGCACGCGCTGTTCACCGGCGCGACCATGGTGCTGCTCGCGGTGTGCTTCGCGCTTTCCGATCCGCGGCGCGTGGGCGACGACACGGTCTTCTCGGACGCCGGCCTGCCGTTCGCGCTCGGCGACAAAGTGGTATTCCTGCTGTACAGCCTGATCAGCCTCGGCCTGCTGTTCGCGGTGTTCGTCCGCAGCGCGTGGCACGCGGAGCCGGGCCCGCTGCGGGCCGGGCTGTGGCTGCTGGTCGTCGGCGTCGGCTCGGCGACCGCGTGGACGTTCTGGGACGTCGACGACGTGGTCCGGCTGGCCCGGACGGCCCGGATCGGCGCCCGCGAGGACCTGCCGTCCTCGATCCTCGCGGCGGTGACGGTCGTGTGCGTGGCGGCCGGGGCGACGCTCAGCGCCTGGTCGCCGGCGGTCTCGTCGGTGATCGGCCGGGTGCGGGCGTACCGGGCGTACCGCCGCATCGAGCCACTGTGGACGGCGCTGCGCACGGCGGTCCCGGGCATCGCCCTCGACCCGGGGCGCGAACTGGCCGGAGGCGCGGAGTTCGCGCTGTACCGCAGGGTGATCGAAATCCGCGACGGCCACCTGGCGCTGCGCGCCCACTTCGACCCGGACCTCCCGGCCCGGGCGGAGGCGGCGGCCCGCCGAGCGGGCGTCCCCGAGGCGGAGGTGGCGGCAACGGTGGAGGCGGTCACCCTGGCGGCGGCGATCGAGGCGGGCCGCGCGGGACGCCGTTTCGACCGCGAGCCCGACCACACCGCGGAACCGGACGCGGAGGCGGACGTGGCGGCCGAGGCGGCCTGGCTGGTCCAGGTGAGCCGAGCCTGGCGCCGCCGCGACGCAGTGGTGGAGCGAGTGGAGGCGGCCACACCCGGCTAGCCCGGAGGCCCATGCGGGCATATGAGGAGGCCGGGATCAGCGCGGGTAGCGAGCTCCGTTCACCGTCACCCTCAGCGTGTACAGCGAGCTCGAAGCCGTGATGAACAGCTCGTTGCCCCTTGCACCGCCGAACGTGAAGTTCGAGCACACCTCCGGGATCCGCAGCTTGCCGATCCTCGTGCCGTCCGCGGCGAAGCAGTGCAGCCCGTCGTGAGCCGCGGCCCAAACCTGCCCCTCGCTGTCCACCCGGACCCCGTCGAAGCCGCCGCTGTCGCTCGTCGCGAAGATGTCGCCGCCCGTCAGCTTCCCTTCTTGACCGACCGAAAACACCCTGATGTGGCTGGGCGTCTGACGCGTGTCCGCGATGTACAACCGCGACTCGTCCGCGGAAAACGCCAGGCCGTTCGGCCGGCTGAAGTCGTCCGCCACGATCGCCACCGAACCGTCCGGCGCCGCCCGGTACACGTGGCACGCGCCGATCTCGCTCTCCGCCCGGTACCCCTCGTAATCACTGTCGATGCCGTAACTCGGGTCGGTGAACCAGATTGACCCGTCCGAGTGCTCGACCACGTCGTTCGGGCTGTTCAGCCGCTTCCCCCGGTACTCCGACGCCAGCACCGTGATCGAGCCGTCGTGCTCGGTGCGCGTCACGCGGCGGGGGCCCTGCTCGCAGCTGATCAGCCGTCCGTGGCGGTCGACGGTGTGCCCGTTCGCGTAGTTCGACGGCTGGCGGAAGACGCCGACCCGGCCGGTCGTCTCGTCCCAGCGCAGCGTGCGGTCGTTGGGGATGTCGGAGAACACGAGGTAGCGGCCGGCCGGGAAGTACGCCGGTCCCTCCGTCCAGCGGCAGCCGGTGTGCAGGCGCTGCGTCCACTCGTCGCCGTTCACGCGGGCGAACCGCTCGTCCAGCACCTGGAAGTCCGTCTTGATCAGGTCCATCGCCAGCTCCTCATGAGATTCTGTGAAAAGCATGGAGTACTGAACTTGATATGGTCAAGCGGTGGACGAAGTAGACCGTGTACTGCTCACTGAACTTCAGCGCGACGCGACACAGGCGTACGCCGCCCTCGGCAAAGCCGTCGGGCTCTCCGCGGGCGCGGCCCACGAACGCGTGCGCAAGCTGCGGGACCAGGACGTCATCCGGCGGACCACCGTGGACGTCGACCCGGCCGCCGTCGGCCGCGGGGTCGCGGCCTTCGTGCTCGTCGAAGCGAACGCCTGGATGGGTGACCGCTCCGTGCGCGAAGCGCTCGAAGCGCTGCCCGAAGTCGTGGAGGCCCACGTCATCGCCGGCCCGGCGTCGCTGCTCGTCAAGGTGCGCACGGCGACGACCGAAGACCTCCAGGCGTCGCTGCGCCGGCTCTTCGCGATCGAGGGCGTCACCGGCACGCAGACGATCGTGGTCCTCGAATCCTTCTTCGAGCGGCCGGTCGACACCCGGGGCTGACCGAGGTTGCCCGGGCTCGGCGCGCCGATGGCCCTCCGCCGTGCACACTACTGCGCAATGCGTGGTACCTTCCCAAGCGTAAGACTGGAGGGTGCAGTGGAGATCAGTCAGCTGCTCAAGGGCGTGCTCGATCTCGCCGTTCTCGCGGTGCTCCGCGACGAGGACGGCTACGGGTACGACGTACTGAGAAGACTCCGGGCCGCCGGCCTGGACGAGGTGGGGGACGCGTCGGTGTACGGGACGTTGCGCAGGCTCTACAAGGCAGGCCTGCTGACCTCGTACGTGGTTCCCAGTGAAGAGGGACCGCACCGCAAGTACTACAGCCTGAACGAGCCGGGCCGGGTCCGGCTGGCGGAGTCCGGCAAGACGTGGCAGAGCTTCGCATCGACGATGAACGTGCTTTTGGGAGAGGCAGCATGAGCGACAAGCCGACCGCCGTGCGGGTGTATCTGGCGCGGGTCCGGACCGCGCTCGCCGACCTGCCCGCGAGCGAGATCGAAGAGATCCTCGAAGACGTCCGCCCGCACCTGGCGGAACTGGAGGCCGAGCTGGGGGAAGGCGCCCGCGTCGAGGCCCTCATCGAACGGCTCGGGACCCCCGAGAGCTACGCCGCCGAGCTGCGCGCGTCCGGGGGGTACCCGGCGCCGGGGGAGGACGCCACGCAGGTGCTCGCCACGGCCGCGCCCAGCCTGGTGAAGCCGCGGATCGCGTTGTGGGGCCTGGTGTTCTGCGCGCTGGGGCTCGCCATGCTCGCGTTCGGCGCCACCGTCTCCCGCAGTCCCGATGCCTTCGTCGGCCTGTTCCTGTTCGCGCCGGTCTTCCTCGTCAGCCTGGTGCTGCTGCTGCGCGGCGGGGTCGAGCCGGTGCTGGCCCTGCCGGAAGTCGGGTGGCTGCGCGACACCATGGCCAAGGGTCGTGCGCAGGAGGACGCCGGCAAGTTCCTGCGCTACCTCGGTTCGCTCAAGCCGGCGTGGTGGGTGCTGTGCGCGGTCGCGCTGGTCGCGCTCGGGCTGCTGTTCACGCTGCAGCGCCGGAGCGGGGTGCTGTTGCTGCCGTTCCTGATCCTCGCGGCCGTCGGGGCGTTGTGGGCCGGCCCGCGGGTGCGGAGCGACCGGCGGCTGCTGTGGGTGGCCGTGCCGATCTCGGCGTTCGTCATCGGCGGCGGGCTGGGCGGCTTCGGCGCCGCGATCGACCTCTTCGCCCGCGGGAGCTCCTACTCGGGTCCGCCGCCGTACTACTCGTCCACGGCGGATCACTACGGCAACGACCAGCTGACCTACGGCGGCCGCGACATCGAGAACGTCTACGCCTTCGATGCCGAGGGTAAGCCGCTGACCGAGGTCTACCTCTACGACGAGCAGGGCAGGCCGCTGACGCTGACTCGCTACGGCTGCGAGCGCGCGACCGGCAGCAGGCAGAAGATCGGTGAGGACAACCGGTTCCCCCGGCCGAAGATCGAGCAGGGCGTCACCGACGACCAGGGCAACTACAACGGCTACAACGGCTACCGCGGAGCCTGCCGCGAGCTGGCGGGCGTGCCGTTCAGCGCGGCGATCCCGAAGGTGACGGTGCCCTCGACCACCACGCCGTCCGCGACCACCACGCCACCTTCGACCAGCACGCCACCGGCGTCACCGACGCCGACGCGGTAGGGGGAACGAACGCCAGGAGCGCCGGTCGGGGCCGCTCCTGGCGTTCACCCAATCCGAACGCGCGCGAAACGTCCCGCCAACGCGGGCGTGTTGAGCTGGGCGGGTGCTTCCGGAAGCCTTCGCCCCGCAGACCAGGGTGGTCCACGGCTACGAGCGCGCGTACCGGATGGCCGGGCGCGGCCCCGCGCTGCTCTTCCTGCACGGCATCGGCGACGACTCGTCGACGTGGCTGGATCTGCTGGAGTCGCTGGCGGACGACTTCACGGTCATCGCACCCGACCTGCTCGGCCACGGCTTTTCGGCGAAACCGCGCGCGGACTACTCGGTTGCCGCGTACGCGTGCGGCATGCGCGACCTGCTGACCACCCTCGACGTCGACCGGGTGACGGTGGTCGGGCACTCCCTCGGCGGCGGCGTCGCCATGCAGTTCGCCTACCAGTTCCCGGAACGCTGCGAACGCCTGGTGCTGGTGGGCTCGGGCGGGGTCGGCGCGAGCGTCCACCCGCTGCTGCGGCTGGCCGCGGCGCCGGGCGCGGGGCTGCTGCTGCCGCTGCTGGGAGCGCAGCCGGCGTTGCCGGTGCTGCGCAAGCTGGCCGAGACACTGCGGATCTCCGACGACCTCGACTACGTGGTCGCGCGTTACCTCCGCCTGGTCGAGCCGGGCACGCGGTCGGCGTTCCTGCGGACGCTGCGCTCGGTCGTCGACTGGCGTGGGCAGGTCGTCAACATGCTGGACCGGTGCTACCTCACGCAGGGGATCCCGACGCTGCTGGTGTGGGGCACGGAGGACCGGGTGGTGCCGAGCGGCCACGCGCTGCGCGCGCACCGGGCGATGCCTGGCAGTCGGCTGGTGCTCTTCGAGGGGGCGGGCCACTTCCCGCACCGCTCGGCGCCGAAGCAGTTCCTGGAGGTCCTGCGCGAGTTCTTGGCGGAGACGCCGCCGGCCGAGTACGACCGGGCGCGCTGGGGTGAGCTGCTGCGCGCGGGCCGCCCGGAGGAGCCAGACCCCGCCTCGGCGGAGATCCCGGACGCGCCGACGGTGTCGTCGGGCACCTGAGCAGCCCCCGATTCCACGCTACCGGCGGGCACCGACGGTTTCGGGCCACCGGGCGGGCTTGTGTGGACAACCGGGGTGTTTCGCCCGGTGTTGTGGACAACCCGGGCTGTACGTGGCAAGGACGGCCGGAACCGTCGGACCTGCCCGGTAGCGTGGAATCGGGGGCTGCTCAGACACGGGGCGCCCGAGGACGGCGGCCGGTCGGACCGACAAGCAGACTGCTCGGGCGCGGGGCTGCTTGGGCACGCCAGCCGCCTGGACGCGGGCTGCTCGGGCGCGGTGGCTGCCGGACGCGGCGGGGCACGGCGGCTGCCGGGGCACGGCTGGCACGGCGGCTGCGGGGGCATGGCGGTTGGGGGGTGCGGCTGGCACGGCGGCTGCCCGGATAAGGCGAAGGCCGCCTCCCGCAGGAGGCGGCCTTCGCTATCTACCCGGATCAGTGGCCGAACGCGCTGCGCGCCGCGAGGTCTGCCAGCAGTGCGCGCCCCTTCTCGGCGTTGCGTGGCTGGGACAGGACGTCGTACCGGCGGGCCACCAGCTGGCTCTGCGAGATGAACCCGCGCTTGTTCCGGTTCACCGCGTAGCCCAGCGCACCGAACAGCAGGTTGAACCCGAGACCGGCGACGAGGCCGATCACGATCGGGACCAGGCCCGCGCCCGGGTTGAGCAGGCTGAGCATCAGGCCGAGGAACAGGCCGAACAGCGCGCCGGACGTCGCCGCGCTGCTCAGCACGCGGCCCCAGGACATCTTGCCCGCGACCCGCTCGACGAGCATCGGTTCCACGCCCACGATCGTGACGTCGGTGACGGGGAAGTCCGCGCCCGCGAGGTGGTCGACCGCCCGCTGTGCCTGCTCGTAGGACTCGTACGAACCGATCGGCCAGCCGGTGGGCAGGGTCGGCAGCTGGGGCCGGGCCTGCTGCTGTCCGATCGTGGTCTGCTGCGTGAATGCTGTGGTCATCGATCTCACCTCTCTTGTCCCGTTCAACGTGCGGGCACCCCGGTTTTCCTCCCGGACGGGCGAATTCACAGACTCTTCTCAGCCGGGCAACCCGGACAATCCGACCGCCGCCGCAATGGTTCAAAAAGATACCTTTGTTCGGGTTGACCGCGCCCCGCTCACCGGGTAGGAAGGACCGGCAAAGGATTCATACCAAACCTTTGGGGCGACCGATGGCACGCAGGCGAGGCATGCTCACGCTCGACGAACTCCGGGCGCGCGTGGACGCGGGCACGATCGACACCGTGCTCGTCGCGCTCACCGACATGCAGGGCAGGCTGCAGGGCAAGCGCTGCTCGGCCGAGTACTTCCTGGACGAGGTCGTCGGCCACGCCACCGAGGCCTGCAACTACCTGCTCGCCGTCGACGTCGACATGAACACCGTCGACGGCTACGCGCTCTCCTCCTGGGAGAGCGGCTACGGCGACTTCGTGCTGCGTCCCGACCTCGAGACGCTGCGGGAGATCCCCTGGCACGAGGGCACCGCGCTGGTCCTCGCCGACGTCGAGCGCGTGCAGGGCGGCCCGGTCGCGGTGTCGCCGCGGCAGATCCTGCGCCGGCAGCTCGACCGGCTCGCCGAACGCGGGCTCGCCGCCTTCGTCGGCACCGAGCTCGAGTTCATCGTCTTCGACGACACCTACGAGACGGCCTGGGACAAGCGCTACCACGGCCTCAAGCCCGCCAACCAGTACAACGTCGACTACTCGATGCTCGGCACCGCGCGCCTGGAGCCGCTGCTGCGCCGCATCCGCAACGACATGGCCGGCGCCGGGCTCTACCCCGAGTCCGCCAAGGGCGAGTGCAACCCCGGCCAGCAGGAGATCGCCTTCCGCTACACCGACGCGCTCGCCACCTGCGACAACCACAGCGTCTACAAGAACGGCGCCAAGGAGATCGCCGCGCAGGAGGGCAAGAGCCTCACCTTCATGGCGAAGTACAACGAGCGCGAGGGCAACTCCTGCCACATCCACATCAGCCTGCGCTCCACCGAAGGCCGGGCCGTGCTGGCCGGGGACAGTGAACACGGCTTCTCGAAGCTGATGGAGCACTTCCTCGCCGGCCAGCTCGCCGCGCTGCACGAGCTGACGTACTTCTTCGCGCCGAACGTCAACTCCTACAAGCGGTTCGTGCCCGGCAGCTTCGCGCCGACCGCCATCGCCTGGGGCACCGACAACCGCACCTGCGCGCTGCGCGTCGTCGGCCACGGCGAGTCGCTGCGCGTCGAGAACCGCGTGCCGGGCGGGGACGTCAACCCGTACCTCGCCGTCGCCGCGCTCATCGCCGCCGGGCTCCACGGCATCGAGAACGAGCTGGAGCTCGAAGAGCCGTTCACCGGCAACGCCTACAACTCCGACCGGGGCACCGTGCCGACGACGCTGCCCGAAGCCGCCGCGGCACTGGCCGGCAGCGACCTGGCGCGCGCGGCCTTCGGCGACGAGGTCGTCGACCACTACCTGAACGCGGCGAAGATCGAGATCGACGCCTACAACGCCGCCGTCACCGACTGGGAGCTGATCCGTGGCTTCGAGCGACTTTAGGCCCGTCATCGGGCTCACCAGCTACCTCGAACCCGCGAAATTCCTGGTCTGGGACACCGAAGCCGTGCTGCTACACCGCGTTTACGTCGACTGCGTGGTCGCGGCTGGTGGCATCCCGGTGCTGCTGCCCCCGGTGTCCGCCGCATACGAGCGGCTCGTGTCCACTGTGGACGGCCTGGTGCTCACCGGCGGCGCCGACATCGAGCCGGAGCGCTACGGCCACGAGCCGCACCCGGCCACCTACGTCCGCCTCGAGCGGGACGCCTTCGAGTTCGGCCTGTTCGCCGCCGCGCGCCAGGCGGGCAAGCCGGTGCTCGGCGTGTGCCGCGGCCTGCAGGTGATGAGCGTCGCCCTCGGCGGCACCCTCACCCAGCACCTGCCCGAAAGCGGCACCACCGACCACCAGCCCGCGCCGGCAACGTTCGGCCGGGGCACGGTCACGCTCGCCGAGGGCAGCCGGGCGGCGGCGATCCTCGGCCCCGAAACCAAGACACTCTGCTACCACCACCAGGCGATCGACCGGCTCGGCACCGGCCTCGAGGCGGTCGGCTGGGCCGCCGACGGCACCATCGAGGCCGCTGAACTACCCGGTGAGTTCACCCTGGGCGTCCAGTGGCACCCCGAGCAGGACACCGACGACGTCCGGCTGTTCCAGGCTCTCGTCGACGCGAGCAAGGAGAAGTAGATGACGACCTTCGACGTCCTCAACCCGGCCACCGAGGAGGTGGTGCGGAGCGTCCCCCTGACCAGCGCGGAGGAGACCGACGCGGCGATCGCCCGCGCCCACGCGGCCTTCCCGGCGTGGCGCGACGTCACGCCGGGCGACCGCGCGCGGCTGCTGCGCCGCTTCGCCGACGCCGTCGAGGCCGACATCGAGCACCTCGCCCGGCTGGAGGTCGAGAACTCCGGGCACACCATCGGCAACGCCCGCTGGGAGGCGGGCAACGTCCGGGACGTCCTCAACTACTACTCCGCCGCCCCGGAACGCCTGATCGGCAAGCAGATCCCGGTACCCGGCGGCATCAACGTCACCTTCCAGGAGCCCCTGGGTGTGGTGGGCGTGATCGTCCCGTGGAACTTCCCGATGCCGATCGCGGGCTGGGGCTTCGCGCCCGCTCTCGCCGCCGGCAACGCCGTCGTCCTCAAGCCCGCCGAGCTGACACCGCTCACGGCCATCAGGCTGGCCGAGCTGGCGCGCGAGGCGGGCATCCCGGAGGACGTCTTCCAGGTGCTGCCCGGCAAGGGTTCCGTGGTCGGGCAGCGGTTCGTCGAGAACCCGGCCGTGCGCAAGGTCGTCTTCACCGGCTCCACCGAGGTCGGCAAGCAGATCATGGCGGGCTGCGCGGCGCAGGTGAAGCGCGTGACGCTGGAGCTCGGCGGCAAGAACGCCAACATCGTCTTCGCCGACTCCGACCTGGAGAAGGCCGCGGCGACCGCGCCCTACGGCGTCTTCGACAACGCCGGCCAGGACTGCTGCGCCCGGTCGCTGATCCTCGTGCAGGCCAGCGCGTACGACCGCTTCATGGAGCTGCTCGAACCGGCGGTGCACGGCGTCGTCGTCGGCGACCCCGGCGACGAGAAGACCGAGATGGGCCCGCTGATCTCGGCCGCGCACCGGGCGAAGGTCGCCTCCTACGTGCCCGACGACGCGCCGGTCGCGTTCCGCGGCACCGCCCCCGAGGGCCGTGGCTTCTGGTTCCCGCCGACCGTCGTCACCCCGCCGGACCTGCGGCACCCGGTCGCGGCCGAGGAGGTCTTCGGCCCGGTCGTCGCCGTGGTGCCGTTCGGGGAGGAGGCCGACGCGGTCCGGATGGCCAACGCGACCGAGTACGGCCTGTCGGGATCGATCTGGACCCGCGACGCCGGCCGGGCGTTCCGGGTTGCGCGGGGCGTCGAATCCGGCAACCTCTCGGTGAACTCGCACTCGTCGGTGCGCTACTGGACGCCGTTCGGCGGCTTCAAGCAGTCCGGCCTGGGCCGCGAGCTCGGCCCGGACGCCGCCGCGGCGTTCACCGAAACCAAGAACGTCTTTCTGAGCACGGAGGAGTAATGGTCCAGCGTTTCGAAGGCCGCGTCGCGGTCATCACCGGCGGCGCCAGCGGCATCGGGCTCGCCTCGGCCCGGCGCCTGGCGAGCGAAGGCGCGAAGGTCGTCATCGCGGACCTCTCGCCGGCCGAGGGCAAGGCGGCCGCCGACGAGATCGGCGGCGCGTTCATCCAGACCGACGTCACCGACGCCGAGCAGGTCGAGAACCTGTTCCACAGCACGGTCGAGCAGTTCGGCTCGGTCGACGTCGCGTTCAACAACGCCGGCATCTCGCCGCCGGAGGACGACTCGATCCTGACCACCGGCATCGAGGCGTGGGACCGCGTGCAGCGGGTCAACCTGACGTCGGTGTACCACTGCTGCAAGGCCGTCCTGCCGCACATGCAGCGCCAGGGCCGCGGGTCCATCATCAACACCGCGTCGTTCGTCGCGGTGATGGGCGCGGCGACGTCGCAGATCTCCTACACCGCGTCGAAGGGCGGCGTGCTGGCGATGAGCCGCGAGCTCGGCGTGCAGTTCGCGCGGGAGAACATCCGGGTCAACGCGCTGTGCCCGGGGCCGGTGAACACCCCGCTGCTCAAGGAGCTGTTCGCCAAGGACCCGGAACGCGCGGCGCGGCGGCTGGTGCACGTGCCGGTCGGCCGGTTCGCCGAGCCGTCGGAGATCGCGGCGGCGGTGGCGTTCCTGGCCAGCGACGACGCCAGCTTCATCACGGCGTCGCAGTTCCTGGTCGACGGCGGCATCTCCGGCGCGTACGTCACCCCGCTCTAACGCTTGGTCTTCTTCTTGACGTCGTAGACCTCCCGCAGGTAGCGCCAGGCGGCGTTGAGCTTCTTGCGCTCTTCGGAGATCTCCTTCTCCCGGCGGCGCAGGATCCGGGTGGCGATCTCGGAGGCGAGGAACGCGCCGGCAGCGAAGGTCAGCGTGCCGACGATCAGGGTGAGGGCGATCACGGTGGTGGTCATGGTGACCAGCGTCGGGCGCGCCTGGGCGGTTTGTCCCTGCGCAAAGCTAGCGGGTTTCGTTAGCTTTGTGAGGTGACGCACTGGCGCGCCGACGAGTGGGCGGAAGCGGTCCGGGCCGGCATCCGTTCGCGGGGCCTCTCCCTGGACGAGGCGGCCAGGCGCATCGGCGTTCCGACGTCGACCCTGCGCAGCTGGATCGAACACCGGCACGCGCCGAAGGTGACGGTGTTCGACCACTGGGCCCAGCTCGCCGAGGTCACCGGGCTGAGCGAGGCCGAGCTGCTGCGCGTCGCCGGCGTCCTGCCCGAGAGCCTCGCAAGCCCGGTGCACGTCGCCCAGGCGGCGAAGGCGCTGCGGGAGGGCATCGACCGCGCGGGGCAGTTCCTCCGGCAGGCCACCGCGCTGGTCTACTCCTCGCCCGGCACGCAGGTGGCGAACGCGATCGCGGCGTCGCCGATCGACTGGGAGATGCGGATCCGGTCGGCCACCCGCGGCGACGAGGTCCGCGTCACCTACCACCACTACGTCGGGATCGTGCCGCCGCGGGACCTGCCCTTCGACGACGCCGAGGTGCGCCGCATCATCGAGCACGACGTCCTCGGCGAGCTGTGGCGGCCGCTCGGGCTGTACTGGCGGGTGGCGGAGGTGCACGACTGGCACGAGCCGCCGCGGCTGGTGATCCAGGTGCCCGAGCAGGAGGCGACGCGGCCGCCCGCGCCGTCGCCGGTGGTCGCCGCGCCGCCGGTGGTCGTGCTGTCGCCGATCTGGGGCTACGGCGAGCTGCTGGCGTCGCTGGTCGCCGACGGGCTCGGGTTCGGCAACGTCGACTTCCGCTACTCCGGCCTCCCGGACGCGATGGCCGACCGGGTCCGCCTCACCGCCCGCGAGCTGGCCGAACCCGCGCCGCGGCTGGTGCACTCGGTGCCGCCGATCATGCTGCTGCACGGCCTGGCCGTGCCGGACCTGACCGGCCGCCTCCCGGTCGTCGTCCGCTACGGCCCGCGGATGCGCGCGCGGGCGGCCCGGATCTACCGGTCGGCGCTGCTCGAAGCGGGGTTCGCGGACCCCCTCGACGGCGCTCGCGC
The DNA here is from genome assembly GCF_053600695.1 of Amycolatopsis sp. NPDC005003. Classification (NCBI taxonomy): domain Bacteria; kingdom Bacillati; phylum Actinomycetota; class Actinomycetes; order Pseudonocardiales; family Pseudonocardiaceae; genus Amycolatopsis; species Amycolatopsis sp. NPDC005003. The sequence continues at coordinate 49,723 of NZ_JBSGAI010000053.1, forward strand.
GATCGAGGACGCCATCGAGGTCCCGCCGGGCTGTGCGTACTTCGAGGTGACGCTGGCCGACGAGGACATCTTCGACGGCGACCGCCCGTCCCTGGACCGCCTCAACGACTCGGTGGCGTGGCACGCCGAGCAGATCGTCGAGCAGGTGCTGCTCGGCGCCGGCCACCCGCCGGTGCCTCTGGGCGGGCCGTTGAAGCGGCTGGTCCTGCCCTCCGGCCGCGTCCGCCGCCCGCCGTCGCTGGCCGGGCGCGTGGTACGCCGGGTCGCCGGTCGAGGCCGCGACGAAGGCTGATGTGGTGTTGACCGGAGGAAGTGGACGCCCGCGGGAAGCGCCGGGTACCGTGACCGTCACAACTGCAGATCGGGCCGTCGAGCCGAGGCGGGAGAGCCCTCACGAAGTCGGTGGGGCACCGAAGGAGCAAACTCCCCGGAATCTCTCAGGTATCCGCTACCGCTTCGCGCGAGGCCACTCTGGAAAGCAGGCGCACCCGCGTCTCACCCAAGGTGAAAGCCGTGTCGCACACGGTGAAACTCTCAGGTGCCATGACAGAGGGGGAGTTCCCAGCGCACTGGTGTGCCCGGCCCAAGGAGCTCCCGATCACTTCAACGCAGTTCGACGCCCGCCACATCGGTCCGTCCGAGGCCGAACGCGCGAAGATGCTGGCCGAGTGCGGTTACGGCAGCCTGGACGCTCTCGTCGGCGCCGCCGTCCCGAGCGCCATCCGCGCCACCCGTGACCTGCGGCTCCCGCCCGCCGCGTCCGAAGAGGACGCCACCGCGGAGCTGCGTGCTCTCGCCGCGCGCAACCGGCCGATGACGCAGATGATCGGCCTCGGCTACTCCGACACCGTCACGCCCGGCGTGATCCGCCGCAACGTGCTGGAGAACCCGGCCTGGTACACCGCGTACACGCCCTACCAGCCGGAAATCTCGCAGGGCCGCCTCGAAGCCCTCCTCAACTTCCAGACCATGGTCGCCGACCTGACCGGCCTGGCCACCGCGAACGCCTCCCTGCTGGACGAGTCGACCGCCGTCGCCGAGGCCGTCACGCTGATGCGCCGCGCGTCGAAGTCCAAGTCGAACAAGGTCGTGCTGGACGCCGAGTGCCTGCCGCAGACGATCGCCGTCGTGCGCACCCGCGTCGAGGCGCTCGGCATCGAGGTCGAGGTCCGCGACCTGCTCACCGGCCTGCCGGACGAGTTCTTCGGCGTCGTCGTCCAGTACCCCGGCGCGTCGGGTGTGCTGCGCGGCCGCGGCTTCTACCACGCGATTTCCGAGTCGGCGAAGGCCGCGGGCGCGCTGTTCACCGTCGCCGCCGACCTGCTCGCCCTCACCCTGATCACCGCGCCGGGCGAGTTCGGCGCCGACGTCGCCGCGGGGTCGACCCAGCGTTTCGGCGTCCCGCTCGGCTACGGCGGCCCGCACGCGGGGTACATGTCCGTCCGCGCCGGGCTCGAGCGTTCGCTGCCGGGCCGGTTGGTCGGCGTCTCGGTCGACGCCGACGGCAACCCCGCTTACCGCCTTGCGCTGCAGACGCGTGAGCAGCACATCCGCCGCGAGAAGGCGACGTCCAACATCTGCACCGCGCAGGTCCTCCCGGCCGTGCTGGCCGCGATGTACGCGGTCTACCACGGCCCGGACGGCCTGAAGAAGATCGCCCAGCGCGTCCACGGTCTCGCCGCGGGTTTCGCCGGCGCCCTGCGCAAGACCGGCGTCGAGGTCGTGCACGAGTCCTTCTTCGACACCGTCGTCGCGCACGTCCCGGGCCAGGCCGCCGAGGTCCACGCGGCCGCCCGCGAGGCAGGCATCAACCTCGGGCACGTCGACGCCGACCACGTCCGCGTCGCCTTCGACGAGGTCAGCACGCCCGCGATCACCGCGAGGGTCCTGAAGGCGTTCGGGGTCGATGAGAGCGTCCAAGACGGCGTCGCGCTGCCGAACGGCCTGGCCCGCGAGAGCGGCTTCATGGGTCACGAGGTCTTCGGCACCCACCGCTCCGAGACGGCGATGCTGCGCTACCTGCGCAAGCTGTCCGACCTGGACTACGCGCTCGACCGCGGCATGATCCCGCTCGGCTCGTGCACGATGAAGCTCAACGCCACCACCGAGATGGAGCCGATCAGCTGGCGCGAGTTCGCGGGCATCCACCCGTTCGCCCCGGCCGAAGACGCTGCCGGGTACCACGAGCTGGTCGGGCAGCTGGCGGGCTGGCTGGCCGAGGTCACCGGCTACGACAAGGTGTCGCTGCAGCCGAACGCGGGCAGCCAGGGCGAGCTGGCCGGGCTCCTCGCCATCCGCGCCTACCACCGCGCGAACGGCGACGAAGCTCGCGACGTCTGCCTGATCCCGTCGTCCGCGCACGGCACCAACGCGGCTTCCGCGGTGCTCGCCGGGATGCGCGTGGTCGTGGTCAAGTGCACCGACGAGGGCAACGTCGACCTCGACGACCTGCGGGCCAAGGTGGACAGCCACCAGGACACCCTCGCGGCGATCATGGTCACGTACCCGTCCACGCACGGCGTGTACGAGCACGACATCGACACCCTCGCCAAGATCGTCCACGACGGCGGCGGCCAGGTGTACGTCGACGGCGCGAACCTCAACGCCCTGCTGGGCTTGGCCAAGCCGGGCGAGTTCGGCGGCGACGTCTCGCACCTGAACCTGCACAAGACCTTCTGCATCCCGCACGGCGGTGGCGGCCCGGGCGTCGGCCCGGTCGCGGTGCGCGCGCACCTGGCGCCGTACCTGCCGAACCACCCGCTGCTCGACGCCGCCGGCCCGGAAACCGGCGTCGGCCCGATCAGCGGCGCGCCCTACGGCTCGGCGTCGATCCTGCCGATCTCCTGGGCCTACGTCCGGATGATGGGTGCGCCCGGCCTGACCGCGGCCACCAAGGTCGCCGTGCTGGCCGCGAACTACGTGGCTTCGCGGCTGGCGCCGCACTACCCGGTGCTCTACACGGGCCAGGACGGCCTGGTCGCGCACGAGTGCATCCTCGACCTGCGCCAGCTCACCAAGGAGACCGGCGTGACGGTCGACGACGTCGCCAAGCGGCTCATCGACTACGGCTTCCACGCGCCGACCATGTCGTTCCCGGTCGCGGGCACGCTGATGGTCGAGCCGACCGAGTCCGAGGACCTGGGCGAGATCGACCGGTTCTGCGACGCGATGATCGCCATCCGCGCGGAGATCGACGAGGTGGCTGCCGGGAAGTGGACCGCCGAGGAGTCGCCGCTGCGGGGTGCCCCGCACACCGCGGAGACGCTGGTCGGGGAGTGGGACAAGCGCTACGACCGGGAGTTGGCCGTGTACCCGGCGGGTGTTTCGCGCAAGAACAAGTACTGGCCCCCGGTGCGTCGCATCGACGGCGCCCGCGGCGACCGTAACCTCGTGTGCTCCTGCCCGCCCCTCAGCGAGTACGGCTCGTGAGTGGTAATTCGGGTTAGAACCCTAATTACCACTCACGACCACCTACGGAAGGCGACGATGTCTCGCGAAACCTCCCTGCACGGAGTCCACAAGGGACTCGGTGCGCTGTTCACCGACTTCGCCGGCTGGTCCATGCCGGTCCGCTACGCCAGTGAGCTGGCCGAGCACAAGGCCGTCCGCGAGGCGGCCGGGCTGTTCGACCTCTCGCACATGGCCGAAATCCACGTCACCGGCAAGCAGGCGGCCGACGTCCTGGACTTCGCGCTGGTCGGCAACCTGACCGGGGTCAAGCCGGGCCGGGCGCGGTACACGATGATCTGCAACGCCGACGGCGGCGTCCTGGACGACCTCGTCGTCTACCGGCTGGCCGACGAGCACTACCTGGTGGTCGCGAACGCGGGCAACGCGCAGGTCGTCGCGGACGCCCTCGCCGAGCGGGTCGCGGGCTTCGACGCGAAAGTCGACGACAAGTCCGAGACGACCGCGCTGATCGCCGTCCAGGGGCCGAAGGCCGTCGAAATCCTGGCTGCGGTCACCGACGCCGACCTGGACGCGCTCAAGTACTACGCGAGCGTCCCGGCGTCGGTGAAGGGCCACGACGTCCTGCTCGCCCGCACCGGCTACACCGGCGAGGACGGCTTCGAGCTGTTCGCCGACGCGGACGAGGCGCCGGCCCTGTGGCGGCTGCTGCTGGAAGCCGGCGAGCCGCACGGCCTGGTCCCGGCCGGTCTCGCCTGCCGCGACACGCTGCGGCTGGAAGCCGGGATGCCGTTGTACGGCAACGAACTCACCGTCGAGCAAAGCCCGTTCGAAGCCGGGCTCGGTCGCGTGGTCAAGTTCGAGAAGCCGGGCGACTTCGTCGGCCGCGCGGCGCTGGAAGAACGGTCCAAGCAGGACGTCCCGCGCGTGCGCGTCGGGCTGAAAGGTGCCGGGCGGCGTGCCCCGCGTCACGGCTACGCGGTCCTGGCCGACGGCACCGAAATCGGCGAGGTCACCAGCGGCGCCCTGTCGCCCACGCTGGGTTACCCGATCGCCATGGCGTACGTCGATCGGGTGTACGCCGAGCCCGGCACCGAGCTCTCCGTCGACATCCGGGGCAGGATCGAGCCCGTCGAGGTCGTCGCCCTGCCCTTCTACTCCCGCGCGTAAAGGACTCCCAGCCGTGAGCATCCCCGAGAACCTGCAGTACACCAAGGAACACGAGTGGCTGAAGGTCGAGGACGGCATCGCCACCGTCGGCATCACCGCCTTCGCCGCCGAATCGCTCGGTGACATCGTGTTCGTCCAGCTCCCCGACGCGGGCTCGGCCATCACCGCCGGCGAGGTGTTCGGCGAGGTCGAGTCGACCAAGTCGGTCAGCGAGCTGTACGCGCCGGTCTCCGGCGAGGTCGTCGAGGTGAACGGCACCACATCGGAGACCCCCGAGGTCATCAACTCCGACCCGTACACCGAAGGATGGCTCCTGAAGGTGCGTCTGACCGGGGACGTGCCCGACCTGCTCGACGCCGCCGCGTACGCCGCGCTCACCCAGGAGAACTGATGACGACTTTCGACGCCCATCTCGCCGACGTCGACCCCGAGGTCGCCGCGGCCGTCGCGGACGAGCTGACCCGCCAGCAGTCCACCCTGGAGATGATCGCCTCCGAGAACTTCGCCCCGGTGGGCGTGCTCGAGGCGCAGGGTTCGGTGCTGACCAACAAGTACGCCGAGGGCTACCCCGGCCGCCGCTACTACGGCGGCTGCGAGCACGTCGACGTCGTCGAGCAGCTCGCCATCGACCGCGCGAAGGCCCTCTTCGGCGCCGAGCACGCCAACGTCCAGCCGCACTCCGGCGCGCAGGCCAACGCGGCCGCGATGTTCGCCGTGCTCAAGCCGGGCGACACGATCCTCGGCCTCGACCTGGCGCACGGCGGGCACCTGACGCACGGGATGAAGATCAACTTCTCCGGCAAGCTCTACAACGTCGTCGCCTACCACGTCGACAAGGAGACCGGGATCGTCGACCTCGCCGAGATCGAGCGGCTGGCCGTCGAGCACGAGCCGAAGCTGATCATCGCCGGCTGGTCCGCCTACCCGCGTCAGCTCGACTTCGCCGAGTTCCGCCGCATCGCCGACAAGGTCGGCGCGAAGCTCATGGTGGACATGGCGCACTTCGCCGGGCTGGTCGCGGCCGGGCTGCACCCGTCGCCGGTGCCGCACGCCGACATCGTCACCACGACCACGCACAAGACCCTCGGCGGCCCGCGCGGCGGCCTCATCCTCAGTCGCGAGGAGCTGGCGAAGAAGATCAACTCGGCGGTGTTCCCCGGCCAGCAGGGCGGACCCCTCGAGCACGTCATCGCGGCCAAGGCCGTCGCACTGAAGATCGCCGCGAGCGAGGAGTTCAAGGAGCGCCAGCAGCGCACCCTCGAAGGCTCGCGAATCCTGGCCGCGCGCTTGGCGCAGGCCGACTGCGCCGAGGCGGGCGTGCGGGTGCTGACCGGCGGCACCGACGTCCACCTCGTGCTCGTCGACCTGGTCCAGTCCACTCTGGACGGCCAGCAGGCCGAGGACCGGCTGCACGAGGTCGGCATCACGGTCAACCGCAACGCCGTCCCGTTCGACCCGCGCCCGCCGATGATCACCTCCGGCCTGCGGATCGGCACGCCGGCCCTGGCCACCCGCGGCTTCCAGGCCGACGACTTCGCCGAGGTCGCCGACGTCATCGCCGAGGCGCTGAAGCCGGACTTCGACGACGCTGTGCGCTCGAAGCTGCGTGACCGCGTGGAGGCTCTCGCGGCGAAGCACCCGCTGTACGCGGACCTTTCCCGATGAGCGCCCAGCCCGAGGGGCGGAAGCTGCTGCGTCTGGAAGTTCGCAACAGTGAGACGCCGATCGAGAAGAAGCCGTCGTGGATCAAGACGCGGGTGCGGATGGGGCCGGAGTTCACCGAGCTCAAGGGTCTGGT